>JAKAPT010000074.1 GCA_021806885.1 bacterium
TTCTTATCAACCATTCCATTTTTTATACAGTATTCAAAGAAATGGTGAAGTATGGATATTTCTCGGTTGACGGTCCTGAAACTAATTTGGGATTCTTTTTTATCGGCGTTTTTAGGCAGGTTTTCCGTTTCGACCTTTCGCTGACGGCGGTAATCTTCGATATCGCCAACGGTTATTTCTTTAATGTCTTTATTTTTAAAAACAGGCAGGAAATGGATTGATAAGTATTTTTTGTTCTTTATATTGCTGCCGCTCGATGTGTCGGAGCCGATATATTTTTCCCAAGCGGTAGTAAAATTTACTACCCTCTTTTTTAAAGTCGGCAGGTCGTTTTTCCCGCGTGCTATATCTGTTTCTTTCCCTTTCGCAATCAAAACGGCTGATTTATAATCCTCGGTGCCGGTGCAACCCTGTTCTATTTTTTTACCCTGGTAGGAAATGCAATAATACCACTTGCCGCCCTTCTTTCCTTCCTTATTCTTCTTCTGGTAAACCGAAGCCATTTTTATCCCCCTACGGTAGTAAATGAGTAGGAAAATTTTTACATTTTGCCTCATTTTCACTCATAATTTTACATCTTAATTCATATAAGTGTCAAGAGGAAAATCAGCAGGAAAGCCCGCCCCGTGCAGGTTTTTGAATGGTCGGGACGACTGGATTTGAACCAGCGACCCCTTGCTCCCGAAGCAAGTGCGCTACCGGGCTGCGCTACGTCCCGAAAAAAGGTAAGAACAAAAAACCGGTAATAAAATTTAATATAATATATTAAAGCCTTTCTCTCATTAATTCAATCGTCTCTTTATAGTTATCCGTGCCGAAAATACCGGAGCCGCTGACTATTATACCCGCGCCTGAGTTTGAAACATCGGCAACATTCAGCACTTTTATGCCTCCGTCAACTTCTATCAGGGTCTCGAGCTGGCGCGCCGATATAATTTTGCAGAGTTTTTCTATTTTAAAAAGGGAGGAATATATAAACTCCTGCCCGCTGAAACCCGGATTAACGGACATGATCAGAACTATATCAACGTAATTTAAAATCTCCTGAATGAAGGATATGGGGGTTGCGGGGTTAATCGCCACTCCGGGGCTTGCGCCGAGCTCCCTTATCTTTTCGACAACCCTGTGAAGGTGAATCGTCCCCTCCTGGTGCACGGTAAGGATATTGGCGCCGCTATTAATAAAATCCTCTATGTATCTCTCCGGCCTGTCTATCATGAGGTGAACGTCCAGGGGGATGTCCGTTTTATTTCTTATAGCGTCGACAAGTCCCCATCCCGCCGTAATATTGGGAACGAAAATCCCATCCATGATATCCACATGTATCAGGTCGGCTCCCGCTTCCTCGATAAGTTCTATTTCCCTATCAAGGTTTAACAGGTTTCCAGAAAGTATGGATGGAGCTATTTTCTTCATTCAAGTTCCCTTATTTATATGCCGGTTCCCGTTACCATTGACTTAAGCCTTGCTATCCTGTCCTCAGTGGAGGGATGGGTGCTGAAAAGGCTTTTAAACATTCCGCCGCCCAATGGATTAATGATAAACATATGGGCAGTGGCATTGTTCAATTGCGTAGCCGGCATGGGTTCAGCCTCGTTTCCCCGCTCTAACTTCTCGAGGGCGCTCGCAAGGTACATAGGGTTGCCGCTGAGCCTCGCGCCTCCCTTATCCGCCGCGTATTCCCTTTGCCTAGAAATAGCAAGCTGGATCAGGGTCGCGACAATGGGGGCAAGTATGGCCATGATTATTATTCCCACAATATTTCCTTCCCTGTCGTCGCTGCTTCCTCCGAAACCGCCAAATATCGCGGCCCATTCGCCCATCCAGGCAAGCATGCTTATCGCGCCCGCTATCGTCGCGGCGATTGAGCTGATTAATATATCCCTGTTTTTAACATGCGTAAGTTCATGCCCTATGACGCCGGAGAGCTCGTTTGCGTTCAGAATTCTCATAATGCCGGTCGTCACGCACACGGCGGCGTGGTTGGGATTCCTTCCCGTGGCAAATGCATTCGGCGTGTCCTCCTCTACGATGTAAACCTTAGGCATCGGAATATTTCCCCTTGTAGCAAGGTTGCCGACAATTGAATACAACTCGGGCTCCTGGGACTCTGTTACCGGAACCGCGTGGTACATGGATAAAACAAGCTTATCGCTGAACCAGTAAGTTCCTATATTCATTACGGCCGCAAAGATAAGCGCTATTATCATTCCCTGCTGTCCCCCAATGGCGCCGCCAATGGCTATAAGAACCACGGTGAGGACCAGCATCAATAAAAACGTCTTAAAATAATTCATCCTTTTAATCTTTCTTTATTTAATGTTAATTTCTTCGTATTATTATACAATAAAATGCCTAAAAAGGTAACTCCGATTCATCTTCTTTATCTTTGTCTTTAAAACCGCCGGTTTTTTCAAGCATGCCCTCAACCTCCTTCAGAGACGGCAAATCGTCAAGTCCTTTAAGATTAAAAACCTTGAGGAACCGGTCGGTCGTTTTATAAATAAGGGGCCTTCCTACTATATCCTTTCTTCCGGCAGTTTTAACCAGGTTTTTTTCCAGTAAAAATCTTATAACGGCCCCTGAATCCACCCCTCTGACGCCGTCGATTTCGCTTTTAATGACCGGCTGCCTGTACGCGATAATAGAAAGGGTTTCCAGCTGGGGCCGGGTGAATTTCTGCGGCTTCAACCTTAAAAGCTCGGAAATTATTTCATTATGCTCGGGCCTGGTTTTGAAACTGAAATTGTCGTTGTTTATTGAAAGGTATATGCCGTGCTTTTCGCTATCGTTGAATTCGCTTTTTATGGCGTCTATCGCCTTTAGTATCAACTCCCTGCGCTTTTT
This sequence comes from bacterium, assembly GCA_021806885.1. Classification (GTDB taxonomy): domain Bacteria; phylum SZUA-79; class SZUA-79; order Acidulodesulfobacterales; family Acidulodesulfobacteraceae; genus JAKAPT01. Next base: position 2,848 of record JAKAPT010000074.1, read on the forward strand.
TGCGTAGGACGGCGCACTTTTTCCGGTATTTTTAGCGTTAAAAATTTCGAATATCCGTTCAAGGGATATCTGCCCTTCCGAAGCAAAAATTACAGCCTGTATGGCGGAGGTAAGATAATTTAAATCGTCGAAATAGCCGCTTATAAGAATTTCATTAATCATTTAGATTAAGATAATTATATTCATTCAGGAATTTTATGCAATATTTTTTATTTTTTCAGCGACTTTCCGGGCGCACCTTATCCCATCGATCGCGCTCGTGACAATTCCCCCCGAATAACCCGAACCCTCTCCGCACGGAAAAAGGCCCTTAAGGGAGGGGGATTCAAAATCCTCATCCCTTTTAATCCTCACGGCCGAAGAGGTTCCCGTCTCTATCCCCGTCATAACGGACTTAAGTGTAAAACCATTATATTTCGACTCAAATTCCATGAGTGAACCGGCTATAGAATTATTTAAAAAATCAGGGTAAATATCTATGAGGGGGTAGTACGCGGCGCAAGGCCTGTAAGACGGTTCGGGAACTTCATGTCTTCCCCTTTCCGGCTTGAAAGATTTATATTTTCCTGTTGCTTCATTGGCCGATTTAACGAATTCTATGGTGGGCTGAAACGGCGCTGAATAATTGCTTCCGCCCGCCCTGAAGGCCTTTCCCTCCATTTCTTTCCTGAATCTTAGCCCGCCCAACGGATTAGAATATTCCGGGGGAAGCATCTCGGGCCTTACAGGGACTACTATCGCGCTGTTAGAATTTTCAAGTTCCCTCCCCGAATAACTCATTCCGTTTACGGAAAGCAACCCTGGAGCGGCGCTCGCGTTAATAACTACCCCTCCCGGACACATGCAGAAGGAATAACCGCCAAACTCCTTCGAACTTATATTATAGTAAACGCTTTTAATGGCGCTATTAATGAGGTCCGACCCTTTTTTTTCCTTTCTTGAAGCATTGCCCTTAAAAAAAAGCCCGTCTATAAAGTCCCTTTTATGTTCTATCCTGAACCCCGCGGCGAACGGCTTTCTTTCCATTAAAACGCCTTTTTTATCCAGCATCTCGTAGACATCGTAGCTGTTGGAGCCGCAAGCGAGAATTAAAAAGCCGGCCTCGATCTCCCTCCTGCCGGTTATTACGGCACGAATGCGGGACGATTCCACCGCCACGCCCGTAACCTCCTCTTCAAAAAAAATGCCGACACCCCGCTCCTCAAGATACTTCCTTATATTTTTAAGGATTAGTACGAGAACGTCGCTTCCGATATGAGGCCTGTTTTCTTTCAGAATATTCTTTTCCGCGCCCATTTCGACAAGGAAATTTAAAATGGAAGAAACAATCGGGTCATTTTTTCTTGTCGTAAGCTTTCCGTCCGAGAAGGTTCCCGCCCCGCCCTCCCCGAAAACGACATTGCTTTTTGGATTAAATATTCCTTTAGAAAAGAGCGCCGCAACGTCTTTTATCCTTTCTTCTACCCTTTTCCCCTTTTCTATTATTACCGGACTTATCCCCCTTTCGAGAAGCCCCAGCGCCGCGAAAATACCTGCGGGGCCCATCCCAACGATTACCGCTCCCCGCTCCTTTTTCAGGCCCGGGGTTATCATGATGCGGCTTCCAGGTTCTTTTCCCTCCCCCGGGGGGGCTATTTTCGATTTTATATTTTTAGAAGAAAGGTATTCGACGAGCCCTTTTTCCTGGAATTCAAGGGCGCCTTCAATATTTATAAACCCCTTAAAGACGACCTTCGGCTCTTTTTGCCTTAAGTCCAAAGACCTTTTTATGACGCCCGTTTCCATGAGACTAAGGAACTTGTCCTTATAATCCTTCAGGGCCTTAAGGATTTCTTCATGGAAAATCCCTTCCCATTCCTGTTCGGAAATGGCAACCCCCTTTTTCAGGGATATTTTAAGATCGTAAATTATTATCATGGATTGGCTGATTAGTTGGGGGTTGCCATCACATTTTCCTTGACGAATTCTTCTGCCGATGATTTAACCGTACTTTTTAGCGGCAAAAGGAGAACGGGGCATATAGAATGTTTTACAACGTTAAGGGAAACCGAGCCGGTTATAAGTTCCCTGACCGGGGCCTTTTGGTGGGTACCGAGGACAATCAAATCTATCCCTTTTTTCCTGGAGAAGTCAAGTATCTCCATGGCAGGGGCGCCATGGACAAGGACAATTTCGTAATTAAGATAATAAAGGCCGGCAT
>JAKAPT010000021.1 GCA_021806885.1 bacterium
ATTTGGATATCGGTCTTTTGATATCTATATCCGCGGTGACGGGGATAATTCTAACCTATTACTCGGACAGGATAATCGATTTCATGGGCGTTAAAAAATCAATATTGACCTCGTTTGTGATCACGGCCGCGGGATTTATTTCGTTCGTTATATTTAAAGATATCGCAACATTCATCCTTTCAATAATTCTTTTAAGCATAGGGGGCGGCTTCTCCGGTCCGGCAAGAAACCTCTATTTAATGGATAACGTGGAAAGGACTAATTACGACGAAGCGATAGGAATTTACAGGACTCTTTCCGATTTCGGCTTTATACTCGGGCCGTTCATGGCGGGGGCTGTTTTCGAATATTTTAATTATCTGGCGGCATACTCTCTTATGGCGGTAATAATAATCCTCGCAACCGTGTTATTCTGGATTTTTGGAAAATCTTCCGGAAGCGCGCCGGTCCGGTAATTATACTAATGATATGAACTTGCCGCAAATAAAGCCAACCGCGGCGGCGCTTCCGCCTATAAGGACCATCTCGAGAGAACTCTTAAGCCAGCCTGTTTTCGTAATCCTGGATTTGAGCGTGCCGGTTAAAACAAGCACTAGAAAAGAAACGATAATAGCGTAAATCATGGCAACTACGGAATTTTTTTCAAAAAAATACGGCAGAAGCGGCGGAATGCCGCCCGCAAGGAACGATAAACCGGTATATGAAGCATTTTTCAGCGGTTTTTCATAATAATCGAGGCTTATGTTCAGCTCATCCTGAATCATAAAATCCAGCAGGTTCTTCTTGTCGGATATAAGTCTTTTTGCTATCGGATCTATCTCCTCTTTAGTAAAACCCTTGCCCTCATATATTTCATAAATCTCTTCGATTTCTTTGGATGGATTTTCCCTTATTTCCCGCTTCTCGCGGTTAATCTCCTTCTGGTAGAACTCATTCTGCGACCTGGTCGCGAGAAAAGACCCAAAAAACATGGATATCGTTCCCGCGAGAATTTCCGCCATTCCGGACATAAGGACAAGCTTTACGCTAACTAAAGCCCCGGTAACGCCGGCGATAAAACCCACGGTTGTTACAAGCCCGTCGTTTATTCCAAAAACAAATTCCCTTACATGCCTGCCCTCCGGGGTATGCCAGTCTTCGTTATGGAATCTTTTTAAGGGGTCTATTTTTTTATCCACGAGTAATGTTAAAATTCTTATCGGAATTTAGATCGGATTTAATTCATCATATATTCATTATATAGCCTTTGACGGTATAATGCATTAAAATTATAGTATTATATTTCTTCGTAGCTGAAGCGGGGCGCGTTTCGGCGAAAATCGGTAAAATTTGTTATAATAAAAAACAAAAAAACAAAATTGGTTCATTTTGATGGCGATTGATTCTTACGCGGTGCTTCTTGCTGCCGGAATTGGAAAAAGAACCGGCCTTTCCATACCGAAGCAGATGTTGAAAATAAAAAACAGGGAAATAATACTCCATAGCCTCGACATTTTCATCCGTTCAAAAATAAACTTCAGGGCCGTAATAATTACCGTCCCCCCCGCGGAGGCGTTTAATTTTAACTGGGACGGGTTCTTCAGGGAAAGAATACCGTTAACATCTTTAAAAAAAATTCGCGTTATAACGGGAGGCGCCGAAAGGCAGGAATCCGTCCTGAAATCAATTCAATTCCTGGACGGCCTTATACCGGAAACAAAAAAAGACGGGTCCGTCATCTTCATCCATGACTCCGCGAGACCTTTCGTTCTCGAAGGAGAAATCGAAAGTCTCCTGAGGTCTGTTTCTGTTTCCGGAGCTTCATTCCTCTGTTCTAATGTTTCTGAAACAGTTAAGGAAATTTATACTCCCGAACATGACTTAAAGCTTCTTTCCACGGCTAAAATTGCGGAAAAATTCAAAACCCTGGATAGGAGGAGGCTTGTTTCGGCCAAAACCCCCCAGGTATTTAAATACCCCATCATTAAAAAAGCCTTGGAAAAGGCAGCGGAAGAAGGCTTTTACTCCACCGACGATGTCTCCCTCGTCGAAAACATTAATGTCAAAGCCTTCCCCTTGATTTCAAGTGATTATAATATTAAAATAACTACCTTTGTCGATTTAGAAATCGCAAGGTGTTTATTTACCCATTTCAAAAAAGTCGATAAAAAAAAATAGAAATAAAATATGGACAATATAAGAATAGGGATCGGTTACGATATTCACAGGTTCATGGAGTTCACCTTATTTGAAAAAGGCTCTAAAAGCCTTTATCTTGGTGGGGTGCTCATAGAGGACCATGTGGGGGTTTCAGCCCACTCGGATGGAGACGTAGTGCTTCATTCCCTTACAGACGCCATTTTGGGCGCGCTCGCACTCCCGGATATAGGCGCGTTGTATCCCGACAATCTAAAAACCACGGAAGGGATAAAAAGCGCCGATATCCTAAAACACGCTTACGGCCTGGTAAAAGCCGAAGGGTTCAGGCTTATTAACGCTGATATCGTGGTAATAACCCAGACCCCTAAAATTTCCGCTTATAAGGACCGGATGAGGGAATCAATCGCGGGGATTTTAAGAGTGGATAAATCCCATATAAATATCAAGGGAAAAACCAAGGAAGGGCTTGACGCCGTCGGCAAGCAAAAGGGGATAGAATGCCATTGCGTATGCCTTTTATCCTCCTGAAATTGAATCTTTATGAATATTCGCGTCCGATTTGCTCCGAGCCCGACGGGTAGCCTTCATATAGGGGGCGTCAGAACCGCCCTTTTTAACTACCTCTTTGCCCTTAAAAACCACGGAAAATTTATTCTCAGGATCGACGACACTGACCCCGCGAGAAGCAAAAAGGAATATGAAGAAGCGATAATCGACGATTTAAAATGGTTTGAACTTTCCTGGGAGGAGTTTTACAGGCAGTCCGAAAGAAAAGACCTTTACGAAAAAGCCCTTAATACGCTTAAAGAAAAGGGGCTCATTTTCGAATGCTACTGCAGCGAGGAAGAAATCCTGAAATCACGTGAACTTTCAATCAAATCGGGCAGGCCGTATATTTATAATGGGAGATGCCTTAAATTGGGGCCAGATGAAAAAAGCACCCTGACGGAAAAATACCGGAAAATGGGGATTCGTCCTTCAATCAGGCTTCATACTCACGGGGTCGGCATACGCATAGCGGAATTTAACGACATGGTTCACGGGCACATTTCTTTCAACACAGATCTTATAGGGGATTTTATACTTAAAACCGAAAAAGACAGATTTACATATAATTTCGCGTCAATTATAGATGACCTCGAAATGGGAATCACACATGTAATAAGAGGTGAAGACCATCTTCCAAATACCCCGAAGCAGGTCCTTATCCTTAAAGCCCTCGGAAGGGACATTCCTGAATTTGCCCATATTTCCCTCCTTTACGGCAAAGACGGCAAAATCATGTCCAAGAGGGACGATTCTTCAGATATTTCATATTACCGGAAAGAAGGGTACCTTCCGGGCGCAATTCTTAATTACCTGGCTATAACAGGAAATACATTTATTAAAAAAGAAATTTTTTCCGGAATCGGCGAAATGGCGCCCATTTTCGATATCACAAGAACAAAAAGTTCCGGCGCTGTTTTTGATGAAGGAAAACTCAAATTCATTAATGAAAAATGGCTGGATTCCATCTCTCCCCGGGATTTATTCGAGACAATTATTAAAAAATTCGAATCATCGGTATTAATTGAGGTTGAACGGGAATATGGAACGGACGGGGCCGTTAAAATTCTTGATTTTCTTAAACGTGAGGTTAAAACCGTATCGTCTCTCATTGAAGAATTGAAGATATTTTCAGGCGATTTTCCCCGACCCGAAAAAACAATGGAAAATTATCATAAATTAGATAACCTGAGACTGGCTCTGAAGAAAAAACTAGAAAATACCCCGCCCGGGATTTTTGCCGACAGCGGGCTAAGAATAGGCCCATGGGATTATTTCAACGAGATTTACCTTAAAAGAATAATAGATGAAACCTCCAGAGAAACAAGCGCTAATCCAAAGGAATGCTATGAAACCTTGAGGTTTTATCTAACGGGAAAAGAGGACGGCCCATCTATTTTAAAAATCGCTTCTTTGTTGGGAGAGAAAAGGGTCATAGGTAGGCTTTCTTTATTGTAGCGAAAAAATATTGTTAGAATCAGGCACTGGTTCTTCTTTGCCTTTATCATAGTTAATCCTGGCAAATATCATCCTTCCGCTGGACGTCTGAAGAATACTGGTGACTATTACGTCTAGCTCAGAGCCTATTAGTTTCATAGCGTCTTCGACCACAACCATGGTTCCGTCTTCCATATAACCGATCCCCTGGCTTTTTTCCCTGCCTTCTTTCGCGATGGAAACCATCATTCTCTCTCCTGGAAGGATTACGGGCCTTAAAGCTTTACCCATGTCGTTGATATTTAAAACCTTAATGTTTTGAACCTGTGCGACCTTGTTTAAATTAAAGTCAGTAGTAATGATTTTTGCGTTTTTTTCCTTCGCGAAGGCTATGAGTTTGACATCGACGTCTTTTATGTTGGGGTAATCGGCATCAACAAAAACCGTCTTCATATTTTTTTCATCCCTTAGCTCCTTAAGAATATCGAGCCCTCTTCTTCCCTTCACCCTTTTAAGCGGCTCCTGCGAGTCGGCTATGCGCTGAAGTTCATGAAGGACAAATGTCGGGACGAGAAAAACCCCGTCTATAAACCCGGTTTTTACAACGTCGAGAATCCTGCCGTCTATCAGGGAACTGGTATCTATCACCTTTGGACTGCAATTAAATATATTACCGCCGCTCACTCCTGCCCCATGGATATTTGACGAGGCCTGGACATTATTAAAAATAATGTCGTCGGATATCCTCAAACCGATAATAAGTCCAAAATATCCAGCTACGAAATTGACGAAAGCATAGGTTATATAACCGAGCGTGCTCCCCGTAAAAAATTCCTTGAATAAATTGTATCCTGCGAAATTTATAATAAAGAGGCTCGTAAGAAGCCCTACTCCACCGGCGAAAATCTTCTTCGTGGAAATGGATTCCATGCTTTTTTCAAGCCATACGACAACAAAACCTATGACAAAACCTATTATAAGTCCCGCGTAGGATAAGAAAATATTATGCCAGTACCCTTCCCCGATAAGGTATCCGAGAATGGAAGCAGCCAGAACTAAAAGGACCCTGATAAAAAATATTGGCCTTCTATAGAATGTTTTAACGAAAAAATTCATAATATAAATCGTTTATAAAATAAATAAAATATAACTAATGCACAAATATTTTTTTAATTCTGTCTTCGATAAAGGATTCCGGCCTTTGCATAACCATGGAAAGTTCTTTTATGATAAGATGTTTAGCTTTTTCAAACATCTTTTTTTCTGCGAACGATAACTCTTTTTCTGATTTTAATATATACAAATCCCTTAAAACCTCCGCCACCACGAAAACGCAGGATGAACACAGCTTTATATTATAGCCGTTAAACCTCTTGTTCCAGGATTCTTTTTTAAGAAGCGGACTCCTTGGATTTGCTGATTCTAAGACATCGAAGACCTTTTGAATCTCGTCTTCCCTGATCAGCAGCCGAAGACCGGCCTCTTCTGCGGTTTTTACGGGAACCATAATCTTCGCGCTGCTTTCAAGGATTTTAACGTTATAAAAAGACATCTCGCTTGAGCCGATTTTCTGAGATGAAATACATTCGATAATTCCAACCCCGTAACCCGGATAAAAGACAAATTCGTTTAATTTAAACATAAATTTACTACCTCGCGTTTTTGATTTGCAGATTTATCTATAATTTAAAAAAATATCATGCAGCTAAATTATAAAGGGTGTCCCTTTCAGTGGGGATTTTTCCCGCTTCCTCTATAATTTTTCTGACTGTCTTGACTTTTATGCCTGCCGGCGTCAAAGATCCCGCCGTATGAGAAATCTTTTCCTTTATGAGCGTCCCGTCAAAATCATCGGCCCCAAAAGAAAGAGAAACCTGGGCAAGATTGACTCCAAGATTAACAAAAAAGGTTTTTATATGTTTAAAATTATCTAGAAATAGCCTTGAAACTGCTATAATCTTAAGATCATCATATCCTGTGGTATGGCATGAATTTTTAATCGCGGAATTTTTAGGCTGGAAAGCGAAGGGAATGAAGGATTTGAATCCGTTTGACTCATCCTGGGCTTTTCTTAGCGAGCTAAGATGCATGACCCTGTCCATGTGAGTTTCTCTCACCCCGTAAAGCATTGAAGCATTAGAGGAAATTCCGAGCTTATGGGCGGCCTTATGGATTTGAAGCCATCTTTCTCCCGTTATTTTATCGGGGCAAAGCCTTTTCCTTATCGCGGGATTAAATATTTCCGCGCCCCCGCCCGGAATCCCGTCTAAGCCGCGTTTTTTCATGTCTTTAAGCACCTTTTCAATGGAAAGGCCTGAAATTTTTGAAAGATGGTCTATCTCCACGGCGGTAAATGCCTGCACCGAAATACCCGGGAACTCATTTTTAATCGAATAAATCATATCTGCATAATACTTGTATGGTAAAGAAGGATGAAGCCCGCCAACTATATGAACCTCTTTAAAATTGTTTGACGCCTGGTTTGTCCTGATATAGTCAATTATATTCGGTATGGTCAAAGTATAAGCATCTTTGTCCGCGTCTTTTCTGTAAAAAGCGCAAAAGGCGCACTTGTTGGAACAGATGTTTGTATAGTTTACGTGAATATTAACAATATAATATACCCTGTTTTCGTTTATCAGGGTGTTTTTGTAATCCGCAAGGGCTCCAATTTCAAGGAGATCGGTCGATTTAAAAAGGGAAAGCGCGTCTTCTTCGCTTAACCTTATATTATTATAAACCTTTTCTTTAATTAAATCAAAGCGGTTACTCATGGCCTTCCCATCTTAAATAGAGATTATTTTCAATACCCATGCTATCAAGTATTTTGCCTGTAAGAAAGTCCATCATATCTTCTATCGTCTTTGGCCTGCTGTAAAAACCCGGAACCGGGGGCAATATAACCGCCCCTGAACGGCTTAAGGAAAGCATGTTTTTAAGGTGTATGTCGTTAAGCGGCGTTTCCCTTGGACAGACTACAAGCTTTCTTTTTTCTTTAAGCATCACGTCCGCGGCCCTTTCTATCAGGTTCCTGGAATTTCCGCAGGCTATCCTGGAAAGGGTTCCCATAGAACAGGGAGCAATGGCCATTCCTATTATATTTCTCGCCGAGCCGCTTGAAATTTTAGCGTCTAAAAACATTTCCCCAAGGCAGGTAAAATCTTCCCCGTTTAATTTAAACCGCCGCGATATTTCATCCTTTACATGCCCGTTTAATACCATGGAATCGGAGATCCCAACCGGATTCAAATCAATGCCCTGGAACATGCCCTGCTCTTCCCTCATTACCCTGAAACCCCAATTGGAAATTATCAGATAGGTAAAATAAGAGAGGTTTCCCAGCGCCTTTAAAAGATTAAGGCCAAGGAGGGAACCGGACGCGCCGGTGATGGCAACTATTAATGAGGGTCTTTCTTCCGAATTAATCATTATTCGATAGTTAATCCTTTTTAATTTATATTATTACCGGAAAATATATATAAGCCACGCTTACAGTTATGAATATAAAAAACGTAATAGAGATATAGCCGTTCATTGTAAAAAACGCCGTATCTATATTGGAAAGGCTTTTATAAACAAGCAGGTGCTCATAAAAGAAAAACAAAGTGACGATAGCCAATCCGAAAATATATAAAAAGTTAAGGTTGAATATGAAATAAACAAGCGACAGGCACAAAAGCGATAATACGTGAAGCAGCCTTGAGATTATCACGGCGTTTTTTATTCCGAATCTTGCGGGGACCGAAAACAGCCCGTTTTTTAAGTCAAAATCGTAATCCATTATGGAATATAGCACATCGAATCCTGCCCCCCACAAAACAACCCCAAGGCCAAGGATAAGTATCTTATAATCAAGGTTTCCGGTAACGGCGAGCCAGGCCCCTACGGGACCTAAAGCCATGCTTGCCCCCAGAAAAAGATGCGAAAAGAAGGTAAACCTCTTGGTGAACGAATAAAAGGTTATGAACGCGATTACAAGGGGTGAAAGCAAAAAACACGTAAGATTAAGCTCGTAAGACGCAAATATGAGAACGAGATAGGAAACGACGCCTAAAATTGCCCCGAATAGCGGGGAAAGCTCTCCTGCTGGAATAGCCCTTGAAGACGTTCTCTTATTTATTGAGTCAATCTTTCTGTCTATTACCCTGTTAAAGGCCATCGCGCCGCTTCTTGCCCCTACAAGGGCAACGAGTATCCACAATATTTTATTATAGAAAAAATCGGTGTTAAAATATGCCGGATACCTGTCGTAAAAAGCGAGAAGGAACGCGCTGAGGGCAAAGGGAAGGACAAATATCGTATGGGAAAATTTTACCAATTCCAGGGTGGATTTTATCTTTTTAAACATAGGCTTTAATCAATTCCGTACTCTTTCCATTTTTCATCGACAAGCCTTTTAATTTCATCGGGCATTATTATATCGTTCGGCCATTTTCTTTTAAATCCTTCCGATGCCCATTTTTTAGTGGCGTCGATACCCATTTTTGAGCCGTAATTCGGAATATCGGAGGCATGTTCCAGCACGTCTATCGGGCCTTCGACAAATGAAATATCCCTTTTCGGGTCTATATTGTTGCAGATTCTCCAGATGACCTCGCTTTTATCCTGGACGTTTACGTCGGAATCGAGTATGACGATTATCTTGGTAAACATCATTAGTCCCATGCCCCAGATTCCGTGCATGATCTTTTTGGCGTGCCCGGGATAGCTTTTCTTAATGCTTATAAACGCAAGGTCGTGGAATATACCCTCGAACGGAAGGTTTATGTCGACTATCTCGGGAAATATCTTTTTAAGCGCGGGCAGAAAGAACCTTTCCGTCGCCTTTCCGATATAGCAGTCTTCCATAGGGGGTTTCCCGACTATCGTCGCGGGATAAACGGCATCTTTCCTGTGGGTTATATGGGTTACGTGAAAAACGGGATAAAAATCCTCGAGGGAATAATAACCGGTATGGTCGCCAAATGGGCCTTCAAGCCTTAAATCCTCCTCGGGATCTATATAGCCTTCGAGGACAAAATCCGCGGCGGCGGGAACGTAAATATCGTTGGTTTCGCATTTTACTATATCGACGGCTTCCTTTCTTAAAAATCCCGCGAACATAAGCTCGTCTATGTCCGGGGGAAGGGGCGCGGTAGCGGAATATAACGTCGCGGGATCAGCCCCTATAACTACCGAAACCGGCATCTTTTTCTTCAATTCTTTATACTTCCTGTAATGCCTGGCTCCGTCCTTATGGACATGCCAGTGCATACCGCAGGATGAATCGTCAAAAACCTGCATCCTGTACATTCCTATGTTCGTTGAACCGCTCTCGGGGTCCTTCGTAATAACAAGCGGGAGCGTAATGAAGGGACCGCCGTCCTCAGGCCATGTTTTAAGAACCGGCAAAATGTCGAGAAGCGGGGGCTTATCCATAATAACCTCTTTGCATTTTCCGTTTTTAACGGTTCTCGGCATATAATCCGCTATTTTTTTAAGCTTTGAAAGAGATTTAATTTTCTCGAAGAAATTGGAGGGAATTTCAGGCTCCATTATTTCGGAGACCCTTTTTGCCACGTCGTCCAGGTTCTCAACCTCAAAAGCGTCGAGTATACGGCTGCCTGATCCGAACATATTTATAAGAACCGGAAAATTAAAACCCCTGACGTTTTCAAATAAAAGGGCCGGGCCTTCTTTTTTGACGGACCTATCCGCGATTTCGGCAATTTCCAGGATTCTGTCTACCGGGGCTTTAATCCTGCGAAGGTCGCCTTTTTTTTCAAGAAAACGGATGAAATCATGAAGGTCTTTATATGGCATCCGGTTATTATAACAAATTTAGGGGAAAAATAAAACCTAACCTTTGCTCTTCTCCTTGTAATCCAGACGGAGCAATCTGAAATTTCCCTCTTTAACCGTAAGGCCCGTTTTGTCAAAATATTCAAGGAGAGGGATAGCGTACTTTCTCGACACGCCCGCTATCTGTTTCATATCACCGGGCGCAAGCCGTCTATTCATTTTTAAAAACGATAAGGTATCCGACCTGATTTTGTCGAATTGCGCCATAAGATAATAAATATCGTTATTTATTCTAATAAGAGAGCCATCTTTTACCATTATGGAAATTACATGGTTCAATATTTTCCTGTTTATCTTAAGCCTCTTTTCAATCTCTGCCGGAGAAGGAACGCTGTTTCCCTGGTTCATCAGAATATTTTCAATTTTTTTTGCGTATTCCTTAATCTCCTCGGGCATTTCCAATATTTCCCGCTTCGTAAAATCCTTCTTAAGGGAAATATACCCTTCATCAGATATGATTTTCCCGGATTTGAGAAGATCATATATAACAAGACTGAACAGTTCTTCGGGTTTGCCGGTCAACCGCATAAGCTCCTGTTTCCCTATTCCCTTTCTGAAAATGTTTTTTTCGGGGGTCATAAAATCGTTAATTATTTTAAGTATACTGCTCCTTACCCGTTCGTATTCCTCCTTAAGAACCATGAGCCTTTTGTTTGAATCGGTAATAACTATGCCTTTTCCTTCGAGTTTATTTGAGGCGGAAATAAATTCATTTCTTCCCAGATTCAATTTTTTATATAGCAATCCGGTATCATATATGCCTTTAAGTCTTATGAACCCTGCCAGAACATCTTCTTCGGAACCCGAAAGCATATCATAATAAATATTTGTCTTTGATTCTTCAAACCTGTAATCTGCCAGAGGGTCTATTATAATACCTCCGCCAACCGTCTTCGAAAGCCCGATGTCCCTGACTATAAACCTCTCTCCGAACATGGTTGAGATAGTATCTTTAAGTATAAATAGCGCGAGGGATTCATTTCCGGTCAAGATTTTTTTCTCGGGGTTCAAAACTATAATTTTCGCTGTCGTGTTGACCCCCCCGGTCATGAAAGAAACCATGGAATGGTTTTTAAGGTTTTTTCCGTCCCCCGAATAATAAAAAGCCCGCGCGAGGATTAAATTTGTCGAAAGAAGGTTGTCTCTAAGACATATCACGTTACCGAACTCAATTTTCTCTTTTTCCAATGAAGGGACGTTCACCGCTATTCTCATCCGTTTATTTGCTTCAGTAACGATTTTACCGTGAGATTCTATATTCTTTATCTTTGAAATGTATCCCTGGGGCATGACCTCTATCTCGTCGTTTATGGAAAAACTTCCGTACTTTAATGTTCCGGCAAGGATAGTGCCGAACCCCTTTAGGGAAATAACCCTGTCTACCGGAAGAAAGACCTTGGTAGGCTCGTATGCGGCAGGTTCGTTGTCTTTCCGGGCTGTTTTTAAAGCTTCGTCAATATACTCTTTAAGCTCGTTAAGTCCGGTATTATTTTTTACCGAGACCTTAAGAATCTTCCGTGAGGAATTTTCGAAGCCGTAAGATACCAGGAATTTCTTTATCTCGTTTTCTCTTTCTGAAAGTGTTTCTTCATCTGCAAGATCGGTTTTAGTAATTACCGGAATAACAAGCCCTACCCCCAGGAGTTTAAGGATAAGGAGGTGTTCCTTTGTTTGGGCCATAATGCCGTCGTCCGCGGCAATAACAAGAAGGACTCCGTTAATTCCAGTGGAACCCATGACCATGGTTCTTATGAACTTCGCGTGGCCCGGGACATCGACAATACCTGTGGAAACTCCGGAAGGAAGCGTAAGATTGGCATAACCAAGGACGATGCTTATGCCCCGTTTTTTCTCTTCTTCGAGCCTGTCAGTCTCTACCCCTGTAAGAGCCCTGATAAGGGCCGATTTTCCGTGGTCAATATGGCCGGCTGTTCCAAGTATGAAATTTTCCATAAATAAATAATAAAAAAACAACCCGGCCCTTTTTACGGGACCGGGTCATCTTTTAGGAGGAGTGATGGAAAGCTTACTGTTGTCTTGGTTTTGGGAAATTTTTATACTAACCGGAGAAGGCAAGATACAACTTCATATTTCCCCTTTTTATGAAGAAGAGAAATTGATGCGCCTTTTCCGCCATATTTACGGCATTAATATATTCGTTTATATTATTTACAGGTTCGTGGTTTATTTCCTGGATAACGTCCCCCGCCTCTATCCCCATTCTTGATCCGATGCCTCCCGGAACGACCCTTGAAACTATAACGCCGCGGTGCACATTCTGAATTCCGAAATCCTGCATATTAGATGACGTAAGAGGAACGACGATAATTCCAAGTTTTTTCGCGGACACCTTTTGCTGGTTGAAGGAATTGTTCTTGCTTGCCCAGTTGCCTACCGTAATATTAACGGTCATTACCTGACCGTTCCTTATTATCTCTATCGGAACCGTCTTCCCGGGTTTCGTGTTTCCGACGAGCCACGGAAGCTGCGACATTTCCTGGATTTTATGCCCGTTAAATCCAATTATGACGTCTCCGTTTTTAAGCCCTGCCCTTGCGCCGGGACTGTCCGGCAAAACGGATGAGATTAATGCCCCATGGGATGTTTTCAAGTTGAATGCCTTTCTAAGGGAGGGGGTTATCTTTTGAATTTCTATTCCGAGCCAGCCCCTGGTAATTTTACCCGTGGCAAGCTCCGGAAGGATCTGTTTAACCACGTTAACGGGTATCGCGAATCCTATCCCCTGGGCGCCCCTTACTATGGCGGTGTTTATCCCTATGACCTGTCCCTTCATGTTAATGAGCGGACCGCCGCTGTTGCCGGGATTAATGGCCGCGTTTGTCTGGAGGAAATCTTCGTATGGCCCTCCTATGGCTCTTCCCTTGGCGCTTATAATCCCGTCTGTCACTGTCCATCCAAGTCCGAAAGGATTGCCTATGGCAAGCACCCACTCGCCTATCTGCGTCTTAGATGAATCTCCAAGGACTGCCACTGGAAGATTATCCCCGTCGTTTATTTTTAAAAGGGCAAGGTCAACCTGCGGGTCTTTGCCTATAACATGGGCGCGCAAAGTTTTTCCGGAGGAAAGCCTTACATATATTTTCTGGGCGCCGCTGACGACATGGTTGTTAGTGATGATATATCCGTCCTTGCTTATAATGACCCCGGACCCCAAGCTTTCTTCGGTGTACGTGCTCTGAGGGAAATTATGAAAGAAATTATTGAAAAAATTTCCGAAGGGACTTTCACCGTTTGAGGGGCTTCCGTACATCTGGAACGGGCCGTTTTTAACCTGCTGGGTTGTCCTTATATTAACAACGAACGGTTTGTCGTTTTTAATAAGGTTTATAAAATTTACCGGACCGTTGCCTGCCGGAACGGTTGAATCGGTGGTTGTATAAATAATGGGAGCGCCTTTCGCGTTTGATTTTTTAAACAAATTAAAATTGGCGGTAATCAATATCCCGGCGATAATTCCTATTAAAACCGCTATGCCCGCGCCGATAAGCTTTGTATCAGGATTTAACTTTAAACTCATAATTATTTACCTCTGTTTTATTAATTAGCAATTATTATGCCAAAAGTATACCAATTGATAATTGTGATGAAATAGCCATTTTTCGAGAGGTTTTTCCGGGAAAGGCGAAAATTTAATTGTCAAAATGACAATATGGTTAAATTAAAAAATTCCCTTTGTCAAAATGACAATTTATTAAACGGCCTTAGGTTTAACGGTCAGAATCCTTTCTATTATAACCTCGTTCAGCTTTTCCTTGTAATCCAGAACGATGGAATCGCCCTGGGATATATGGCCGGAAAGCAAATCCATGGCTATCCTGTCCTGTAAAAATGTTTTAATAGCCCGTTTCAACGGCCTTGCGCCGTATAAAGGATCAAACCCCTCCATAGCGATAAATTTAACCAATTCATCGGTGTAGGATAAATCTATTCCTCTTTCCATCAGAATATTCTTAAGTTTCTTAAGCTGTATATCCACTATTTTTGTTATATCCCTTTCCGTAAGGGCATGGAAAATAATAATGTCGTCAAGCCTGTTAAGGAACTCCGGCCTGAAATAATTTTTCAAAAGGCCAAAAACGGTGTTTTTCATTTCCTCATAGTGCTGGCCGCTATAATTTTGAATTAAATCGGAGCCGATATTGGAAGTCATTATAACGATCGTGTTTTTAAAATCTACCGTCCTTCCCTGCCCGTCCGTAAGACGGCCGTCGTCCAATAACTGAAGCATCACGTTAAAAACATCCTGGTGGGCCTTTTCCACCTCGTCGAAAAGCACGACGCAGTATGGCCGGCGTCTCACTGCTTCCGTCAACTGCCCGCCTTCTTCGTATCCAACGTAACCCGGAGGGGCTCCAATGAGCCTTGAGACCGTATGTTTTTCCATGTATTCCGACATATCTATCCTGACTATATTATTATCATCGTCGAACAAAAACCCCGCAAGGGCTTTCGCAAGCTCTGTTTTACCTACCCCGGTAGGCCCTAAAAAAAGGAAGGAACCCATAGGACGGTTAGGATCGGAAAGACCGGCCCTTGAACGCCTTATTGTATTGGCTACGCTTTTTATTGCCTCATCCTGAGAAATCACCCTGTCATGAAGAAGTTCTTCGATATGCAGAAGTCTTTCTTTTTCACCTTCAAGCAATTTTGTCACCGGGATGCCGGTCCATTTTGCCAAAACCCTCGCTATATCCTCGGAATCAACCTCTTCTTTAAGAAATCCGCCTTTTTCCTGCAGTTCGCCAATTTTTCCGTTAAGGTCCGACAGGTTTTTTTCAAACTCGTTTAATTTTCCGTAACGGATTTCCGCGACTTTGTCGTACTTTCCTTCCCTTTCATACTGTTGTTCCTGAATCTTCAAGGAATCTATATCCTTTTTAATATCGGCAGCTTTTTTGATTAAATCCTTTTCGTTCTGCCATTTAGCCTTTTTCTCATTGAAATCCTCCTCCATGTTGGCAAGTTCTTCCTCGAGGTCCTTTAACCTTTTTTTGGATTCCTTGTCTTTTTCCTTTTTAAGGGCCTCCTGCTCTATTTTTATTTTTATGATTTTCCTCTGGATGTCGTCAAGAACGGCCGGTAGGGAGTCGATCTCTATACGAAGCCTGGCTGAGGCCTCATCGACTAAGTCTATCGCCTTGTCGGGAAGGAACCTGTCTGAAATATACCGGTGGGAAAGCGTTGCTGCCGCTACCAGCGCCGGGTCTTTTATTCTTATCCCGTGATAAGCCTCGTAGCGCTCTTTAAGCCCTCTTAAAATAGAGATTGCGTCTTCCACGGAGGGTTCGTTTACAAAAACCGGTTGAAACCTTCTTTCGAGAGCGGCGTCTTTTTCGATATATTTTCTGTATTCGTCAAGCGTGGTAGCGCCTATAGCCCGTAGTTCCCCCCTCGCGAGCGCGGGCTTTAAAAGGTTCGAAGCGTCCATCGCGCCTTCGGATTTTCCTGCCCCTACAAGATTGTGAAGCTCGTCTATGAAGATAATTATTTTACCCTCGGAGGATTTTATTTCTTTTACGACGGCCTTAAGCCTGTCTTCAAATTCCCCGCGGTATTTGGCTCCCGCGATAAGAGCTCCTAAATCCAGGGATAAAACTGTTTTGTTTTTTAAAATTTCTGGAACGTCCCCGTCGGCAATTCTTTTTCCAAGGCCTTCGACTATCGCGGTCTTTCCAACGCCGGGGTCGCCTATAAGAACAGGGTTGTTTTTTGTCCGTCTCGAGAGTACCTCCATTACCCTTCTTATCTCGCTGTCTCTTCCTATAACCGGGTCTATCTTCCCGGTCCTCGCAAGCTGGGTAAGATTAACGGTGTATTTCTCGAGGGCCTGATATTTATCCTCCGGATTCTGGTCTGTGACCCTTGCCGTACCTCTAATTTCCATGAGGATGCGGAGCGCCTTGTCCTTGTCAAGATGGAACTTGTGTAAAATATCCCTGGACATGGTATCTTTGACTTCGAGCAGGGCAAGAATAAAATGTTCGACCGAGACGAAATCGTCTTTCATAGCGGTCTTATTTTTTTCAGCGGCGTCCAAAACCCTCTTCATGGAAGAAGAAAAAACAGATTCAAGTCCGCCATCCACTGCGGGAAGGGCTGAAATCGCCTTTTCGACCTCCGCGGAAAATGCTTTTAAATCTATTCCGGTTTTTTTTAAAATGGAAACAAGGATACTGTTTTCATCATAATTCAGGAGAGAAAAAAGCAGGTGCAAATCCGATACTTCGGGATTTTTTGATTCCCTGGCGGTGCTTATAGCCAACTCGATAACTTCCTGTGATTTTAAGGTAAAATCATTAAGGTTCATAACAAAAAGACTCTTTATAATTTATTTTTTTTCCGAGATATATGCCATTCTAAGGTCATAAAGGATATTTTCAATAAGTTTAGATTCATTATCGTCGAGATTTCCCTTCGTCTTCTTTGAAAGCACGTCTATCGTGTCTATAAGATATTTGGCCGTATTTATATCCTTCTCGTACTTTCCCGTCATGGGATTTGGTATTTTTCCGAGAAATAACAGGGCCTGGGTATTCAAGGAGTAGATAAATGTGGAAAAATCAGGCTCGAATGCGGCAACCCCCTTATCTTCTTCGCCGGACTCAAAAGACGTATCTTGTTTTTCCGGTTCGGTTCCAGCCGTTTCCCCGGAGTTTTCGCCGGTATCTTCGGAAAATTTCCTTTTGTCTATAACCTTCACACCGCTGTCTTTTGAGCTGTCCTGCAGCTTGTTATCATCAGACATAGTCGCCCTCCCCTCTGTAAATAGTTCCCTTGATAGTTTCATTCTCTTTATTCCCGGTAGGGAAGACCTTAACCTCGTCGCCGCTTAAATCGGCAACAAAATGATCCCCTTCCCTCCACTTAATGGTAAGCGGAACCTTCAAGATATCGTCTATGGTCCTTTTTAAAAACCTTGCGCCGAATTTAGCGCTGAAGCCCTTGTCCACAAGACTCTCCAGGGCCTCTTCGGTAATGGAAAGGAATTTCCCGTATTCCCGCATGGACGCGTTAATGGAATCGATATGCATCGTGGCTATTTGTTTTACTTCTTCCCGGGTTAAAGGAGAGAAGATAACTATATCGTCTATCCTGTTAATGAACTCCGGCGAGAAAAAGTTTTCTACCTCCCTGTTTATAGTTGATTTAAGGGATTTGACTATATCATGGGATTCAGTGAATCCAAGGGGCTTTGTAAACCTTGAAAATTCGTGGGAACCGAGGTTCGAAGTCATTATGATGACGGAATCGGAAAAATAGACCCTTTTGCCCCTCCCGTCGGTAAGGAATCCCTCGTCAAAAACCTGCAAAAAGAGATTAAAAACCTGGTCGTTAGCCTTTTCTATTTCATCTAGCAGGACAACGGAATAAGGATTGTCCTTTACCTGGTTTGTAAAGTATCCCCCCCTCGATGAGCCGACTATCCCCCTCGGCATGCCTATTAACTTGTCCACGGCAATAGAGCCGTCCTTGTATTCGGACATGTCCACCCTTATGAGATTTCTTCCGGAACCGAACATATATTCGGCCATTGCCTTCGCGGTCTCGGTTTTACCCACGCCGGTAGGACCCAGGAACAGAAGGACGCCGTCAGGCTTTTCGAAATTTCCCTTTAAGGGCCCCTTGTTTAATCTGATATGCTTGGCAAGCGAGTTTATTGCCTCCTTCTGGCCTATTATCCTCTTCGAGAAAAATTCTTCCATATCCTGGAACCTGTCCAGGATATCCCTTTTAATCAGGTCTATCGGCATATTTGTTTCCTGGGATATGACTTCATAAATATTTTCTTTTTTAACTACCCTGTCCTCGTTATATATCTCCGCGCGGACACAGCCGGAATCAAGCCAGCCTATTAGTTTATCGGGAAGCCTCAGGGATCTTGAATATCTGGAAGAGAGCCTCAGGGATTCGTCTATCGCGTCGTTTTCTATTTCCACGTTATATGTGTCCTCGAACCTTCTCTTTAAGCCGAAGAGTATCCTTTTTGTGTCTTCCGCCCCTGGTTCTTTGACACTCACAAGCCTGAAACGGCGGGCAAGGGCCTCGTCTTCGGCTATAAATTCTTTATATTCCGAATAGGTCGTGGCTCCGATAACCTGAACCTCTCCCCTGGCGAGTGAGGATTTGAGTATATTGGCGGCGTCGCTGGGTACGGAAATCGCCGAACCGGCCCCTATTATCGTGTGCACCTCATCGACGAAAACGATAATGTTTTTCCTCGATTTTAGTTCATTGATTATCTTTTCGATCCTGTCTTCGAACATACCCCTGAAGACTGTTCCCGCCACAAGGGAGTTCATCTGGAGGTTTACTATTATCTTATTTCTTAACCGTGAAGGCACGCTGTACGGTTCGAGCTCGATTTTCCTGGCTAATCCTTCAACTATCGCGGTTTTCCCGACTCCGGGCTCTCCCACGATAATAGCGGAATTAGGCCTGTCTATATGACAGAGAATTTCCATCAGCCTTGAAATTTCTTCTTCCCTGCCGAAAACCAAGGGGAGCTTGTCCATAATCGCGAGCTTGCTCAGGTTAATGGCATATTGCCTGAGGGTGTAAGGCAAATCGTATTTTCTTTTGTTTTCATCGCTTTTATTTTTTCTTTCCCTTATTTTTTGAAAGATTTTATCGGCGATTATAACGGAATCTATCCCCAGACTTTTAAACACCTTTACCGGGGTGGAGTTCGGCTCCTGGAACATTACCATGAGGAAATCTGACGATTCGATGAGGCTCCTGCCCGAACTCTGGGCGTAATCATAGGCGCTTTTAAAGAGATTTCTCGTCTGGAGGGGTATTTTCAAGCCCTCGCCAACGTACTGCTCGGATGACATCATATAGTCGTTTAAAAGCTTTAGAACCTTTCTTTTATCAAGCCTTAATTCCTGAAATATCTCATTTAATAGTTCTTCATCGACAACAGTCAACGCGTAGAAGACATGTTCAAGCCCAAGATAGAAATGCTTTCTGCGTTTGGATTCTTCCACGGAAATAGTGAGAACCCTGTAACCGGTTTCGGACAGTTTGTCTTCATAATTGTCTAAATTAAACATGTTCGCTTTACCTTCTATTAATTTATTTTTCCCCAAAAAGGGGAAATTATCTTAATCCTGCAATGATTTGACGTTGATGCACATTGTTTTATTTTTTTCGGCGCCGGGGTTTTTAAGAATGGTAATTTCAAGAATACCTTCGTTAAAAGACGCTTCAATCGAATTTTTTTCTATATAAGCAGGAAGATTAAAAATCCTTTTGAAGATGCCGAAAGGCCTTTCCATCCGCTGATAATTTTCGTCTCCCGTAAGACCATCGTGCCTCTTTATGCCGCTTATCTCTATAGAGTTGCCCTTTAACTCTATATTGATATCCTCTTTTTTAACCCCGGAAAGTTCCACCTGAATAATGATGGATTCCCTGGTTTCGAACATGTCGGAGATAGGAGTGAAGCTAAGCATTTTGAAAAAGAATAAAAATTTAACTCATTTTAATGCTTTATAATTAACACGTTTACAGTTATAATTATACCAAAACAATGGCCAAAAAACCACTATGAGCAATCCCGTCCTTTATAAATACCTTATAATGACCGCGATAAACATAACGCCTTTTATCGGCGGAAAATACTTTTCAACGGCCTACGCCGCGTACAACCATTTAAACCCCTTCCTGAGCATTTCCATAATAACGGTTTCCGAGACCATTTCATGCGCAGTTCTTTTTTTTATAGGGTACAGGTTAAAGTTTTTAAAATCGTTAAGCAGGCTTTTAAATTCCAAAAAGACAAGGAAGGCCCATGATTACGTCATCAAATACGGACCTGTTATAGGCCTTTTCGTGGGACAGATGTTTATAGGGGCGCCTCCAATTTCGCTCGCCCTTGGAATAATCTACGATAAGGAAAGAAATATCTTTTTATTTTTCTTTTTGCCCTTATTTACCAGTATTTTTTTATATTCCATTTTTAATTTTTACCTTAATACCGCCGCAATCTTATCCGTGAATAAAATAATACATTCCTATAAGGACATATTCCGGATTTTTTAATTTTTCTTTACCGTCACGTTTACCACGATAACATTCCGCCCGTTGATTGTGGCGCTGCCGTTCAAATAAGAACCTACTAAATTTTTAACCAGTTTAAAGAATCTTAAACCGCTTCCGTAATAAAGGACCTTAATCTCTATGAAATTATCGGAAAATGACGAAACATAAAGATTCTTAAGACGCCTGGAATACCTTATCATCAAATCCTGGAATTTATTGGCGTCTTTGTAATCGTAAGAACCGGTAAATTTCACGTAATAAATATTATAGTGCTTTTTATAGGCGGCACCGGAGGCATTGGAAGCCGGTTCATATAAAACAATGGATAAAAGAACTGCACAGATAACAAAAATACTTAAACGCACCATTTCAAATCTTCCTTTATTTCGCACAGGTTATTGAATATTTCTTCCTTAAGCAGGCCAAGATTCTTTCCGGTCTTTGCGGAAACCGGAATAACCCGCCTTCCGGTAAGTTGCTCAAATTTAATTTGAAGGAATTTTACCTGGTCTTCAGGCAAAAGGTCAATCTTATTTAACAAGGTGATTATAGGCTTATCTAAAGAACCTATGGAATCAAGTATATTTACGACTTCCTGTGATTTATTGAACGCGTCTTCATGGGAAGGGTCTACGACGTGTATTAAAATATCCGAATTTACTGCTTCTTCGAGTGTCGTTTTGAATGATTTTATCAGGAACGCCGGGAGGTTTTGGATAAATCCCACGGTATCGAGTATTATGACGTTTTTTTCGTTTTTCTGGTTATAAATCGAACCCATTTTGGTCCCAAGGGTCGCGAAAAGTTTATTTTCTCCGCCTTTTCCGCTTCCGGTTAACGCCTTAAGAAGCGTCGTCTTTCCCGAATTGGTATATCCGACGAGGGTAACTGTGGAAAGCCCGTGTTTTTCCCTTTTTGAACGGTGAAGGTTTTGTGTTTTTTCCAGAAGCCTGAGCTTTTTCATTATATGCGATATTCTCTGCCTTATTTTTCTCCTGTCGGTTTCAAGCTTGGTCTCACCGGGGCCCCTTGTACCAATTCCGGCTCCGGTCCTTGAGAGCATAATGCCCGCACCCTTAAGCCTTGGGAGAATATAATTTAATATAGCGAGCTCAACCTGGAATTTTGCCTCGGCTGTTCTCGCGCGGGTGGCAAATATATCGAGAATGAGCCTGGTCCTGTCGATAATGTTAATATCCCAATATTCCGAAAGGTTCCTTTCCTGCGCGGGGGTTAAATCGACGTCGATTATGGCGATATCGGACCCGGATTCATATATCGCTTTTTTTATATCTTCAAGCATGCCTTTGGAAAGATAAAAGGCCGGATCAATCGATTTCAGGTTTTTTAGAACTTTTCCGGAAACTGCCGCTCCCGCCGTCTTGGAAAGGAGCACCAGTTCTTCAAGGGAATCCAGGGCCTTTTCTTTTGACTCCCTCATTTTTCTAATGCCTATAAGATATGCCTTTTGGCCCATTATTTATTTTTGGAGGAAATCCCTGATCTTATTTTTTATAAACATGGTTTTTCCTGAATGATCCATTTCCGTTATTATAATACCATTTTCAGTTTTTTTAAAGAATGTCGCCTGCCGTTTCGCGTATTTCATGGAAGAGCCCGCTATGCTTTGCAAAAGCTCTTCCTCGTTTTTTATCTTTCCTTCAAGGAACATTATTCCTTCTTTGTACCCTATAGAATTAAAAGGCTTCAGGTTCTTTCCATAGCCCAGAGCCAGAATACCTTTTATTTCCTCGATAAGCCCGGCTCTAAGCATCTTCGCGGTCCTTTCAATTATACACTTTTTTAAATAATCCCTGGGGGGAATCAACGTAAAATAGAGAACGTCATACCGGGCCGCCCCGAATGGATTTTCAAGAAAGTAGCTGCTAAGAGGCCTGCCCGTCGCCTCATATACCTCGTACGCCCTTACGATTCTCTGTAAATCGTTTGGAGAAATATTCCTCGCGAAATTGGGGTCTATCCCCATTAGCGCTTCATATGCCGCAGCGGTTCCACGCGTTTTGACGAACTCAATGGCTTTTTTTCTGTAAACGCTTTTATCGAACTCCGGGATAGGGGAAATCCCATGCAATAAAGATTTCGCGTATAGACCGGTCCCGCCGGTAAGAAGCGGTATTTTACCCCGTTGCGTGATTTCTTTTATTTTCAGGGCCCCGTCAATGGAAAAAGCCGCAGCATTATAATCCTCGTCGGGGTATTTTATATCGAAAAGATGATGGGGAATGGTTCCTTTTTCATTTTTGCCGGGCTTCGCGGTTCCGATGTCGAAGTACCGGTAAAAACACAAGGAATCGAAATTTACTATCTCTATGGGAAAATAGGTTGAAAGGGAGAGGGAAACCTCAGTCTTTCCTGAACATGTCGCCCCGCCTATAATGATTATCTTTTCGGGTTTATCCATCAATACATTTTATCTAATAAGGCATATCGGGGATGCCGTCAAGCCTTTTCATCTCGGAGACTTCCTCTCCTTCCTCGGCGGCTTCCTTGCCCATTAAGAGATATGAAAATTTTTTACCCTTTTCGACTCCCGGCTGGTCGAAGGGGTTGATTTCAAGAAGCATCCCCAGGACTGCGACGGCTTCCATGCACATGAAAGAGAGCTCCCCCATCGTGAATTCATCAATTTTATCTATGGTAATCCTGAAAGACGGCCTCCGGTTGATGGCAAGGGCGTATTCCACGCCTTTAAGTTCGTTCAAAAGAAGGTTTGATAAATTCCTGCCGTTCAGGTAATTGAATTCCTTAAATTCCCCAGGGCTTATTTTAAAATCCTGTCCGGGATTT
>JAKAPT010000022.1 GCA_021806885.1 bacterium
AGCATCTATTTGCAGAAGCTGCTTTTCTCGGAAACGCTTAAGGGAAAGGACGACGATTACAGGTACCTTTCCAATAAAATTGCCGACGACATCGTCGGGTTTTTAACCGGCATAAAAGGGCCCTTTACGACCAAGGTCTTTTTCGTCGGCGAAAAAGGGGGAGAAAAGAATATTTTTATGATGGATTTCGGAGGACACCGGGTAAAAAGGGTAACCGCTAATTCCTCGATTAATATATTCCCCCATCCCTCTCCAGACGGTTCAAGAGTCGCCTACGTTTCCTTCAAAAGCGGCAACCCCGCTGTTTATGTAAGAGATTTGTCCCGGGGATCGGCTAAAAGGCTCGACCTTCCCGGCCCGGCAGATTTCGTGTCGTGGTCTCCAACCGGGCTTAAGCTTGCCGTTGCCATTACGAAAGATTATTATAATACAGAGATATATACTATTAATGCCGATGGAACGGGCCTTAAAAAACTGACGTCTTCATGGGGAATAAATACGTCTCCTTCGTTTTCACCGGACGGGAAAAGAATAGCCTTTGTTTCCGACAGGGGAGGAAGCCCGCAGATTTACGTCATGAATTCCGACGGGTCCCAAAAAGAGAGGATTACCTTTAACGGCAGTAATTATAATACGAGCCCGGCCTGGTCCCCCGATGGAAAGAAAATCGCATTCACGTCGATTGTTAACGGCGTGCTCCAGGTATTTATCATGAATTCCGACGGTTCCGATGAAAGGCAGGTTACCTCCACCCCTTTCAGCGCGCAGCATCCCGCGTGGACGAGAGACTCAAGGATTATTACTTTCGATACCGAAATAAACGGAAGGGAGGGCCTTTACATGATAGATGTAAACGAATCAGGGATGATGCGCCTTGTTCCGTTTCTTGATCCTCCCCAGGAAAATTATTACAGCGCCCAGTGGACTGCCCGGGCATCCCATTAGGGATTTTGGTAAAATGAGCATGAAAAAATTGAAAATCATATTTATCTTCCTGTTTTTTACGCTTGTTTTTATCCTCAAGGGATACCCTGCGTTTTCCGCAGGTTCTTTAACCGCCTTGAAATTTCTCGCCGTGCAGGGGAATGCGAAAGCGCAGGCAAGGCTGGGTACCTTGTATTACCTCGGCAGGGGATTAAAGAAGGATTACCGTCAGGCCGTCTACTGGTTTACAAAATCCGCCCGGCAGGGCGACGCGCTTGGAGAAGAGCTTTTGGGGGATGCCTACTTTCACGGTAACGGCGTGGCTAAAAATTATGTCCTTGCCGCTTACTGGAACAGGATGGCCGCCGGCCAGGGCTACGCGCCGGGGGAGGAATATTTAGGCGACGACTATTATTACGGATACGGGGTAAAACAGGATTACAAAACTGCCGTTTTCTGGTATGAAAAGGCGGCCGGGCAGGGAAATACGCGGGCGGAGACGTTCCTCGGAGATATGTATGCCGCTGGAAAGGGTGTAAAGCGGGATTATAAAACCTCTTTTTACTGGTATGAAAAGGCGGCCAGTCAGGGCGATCCGGGGGCCACCGTCTATCTTTCAAATGACTACTATTTCGGCCGGGGGGTTCCGGAAGACCTGGGAAAGGCTTTTTACTGGGATGCCAGGGGCGCCGCGGGAGGCAATCCGAAAAGCCAATTCAACCTGGGATGGGATTTTTACAACGGGATCGGAACGACGGTAGATTATGGCAAGGCAAAATACTGGATGATCAAGGCTTTTGAAGGAGGATACAAACCCGCGGGGCAGTTCTTATACCGCCACAAAAAAATCCTCGGCCCGTAGAATAATTGAAGATACCCGGAAAGGGTTGAAAGAAATAATTTTTTGTGATAATCTCTTAAAATAAATATTTAACAAAATCGGGTATTTTGACATGTATTTTCAGACTAAAAATTTCAGGCGGAAATTAACAGTTCTTTTCTCAATTCTAACCCTTCTTATGGGCCTTGCCCTATCCGGATGCGCGACCATGGAGCCCGAATCAATCTACAATCTTAAACATCAGGTGAGACAACTTAATAAAAATACGGCCGAGCTCTCAAAGACAAATGTCCTTCTCGAGAAAAAGCTTTCGGAGTTGCAGGTTAATTTAGCTAACCAGGGCATCGAGATGTCCTCGCTGGAATCGGAAATAAGCGGTTTGAGCGGGAAATACGAGACCGAATCCCATAAATTAAAAGAGTTTGAAATAAAATTCAGGCAGTACCGCCTGATCGTAAACAGGCAGCTTATTAAAATACTCTCCAATTCGCATGCTATGCCTCAGGGGGGGTTATCAAGTCCGGCTCAACCCTCTTCCGCAGGTCCTTCTCAGACGGGAGCCTCTTCGTCTCCGGTTCCGCCGCAAAACGGCGTTAAGGAAGTAACCGCGAGCGGGGAATTCAAAGGGGCGCTTGATCTTTTTAAGAAAGGGAAATATCCCGAAGCCGCCGCGAAATTAAAAGAATTTCTTAAAAAATATCCCGGCTCTAAATATATACCAGACGCGTCTTTTTACGAAGGTTATTCATACTTCAAAAACGGTGAGTATCCCAAATCGATACTGGAGCTCCACAAGTTTACGGAGCTTTATCCGAAAAACCCTAATGTTCCGATGGCCGTATATCTCCAGGGCCTCGGGTTTTTAAAGATTTCAGATCCTTCCGACGCTTCAATACTCTTCAGACAGGTCACTTCAAGATATCCGGGGACAAGGGCCTCGAAACTCTCAGAGGGCCAGCTCCATGCGTTGCATTATTGATGAAAGAGACAGAAAGGCTAATAAATCTTGCGTTTGAATCAAGCTGCGACGATTTTTCCTGTGCCGTCTTATCCAGAGAAAATGGAAAGATAAGGATACTTTCAAACATAATATATAGCCAGGATTTTGTCCATTGCGCTTACGGGGGGGTGGTCCCCGAACTTGCCTCAAGAAATCATATAAAAGCCTCCCTTCCCGCTCTTGAGGCCGCGTTAAGAAAAGCGGGAGTGGGCCTGGGCACGGTTGGACTTGTTTCGGCCACATCCGGCCCGGGTCTTGCAGGTTCCTTGCTGATAGGACTTATGGAGGCTAAGGCCATTTGTTACGCCCTGGGAAAACCGCTTGCCCCCGTTAATCATATTGAAGGGCATATTTTCAGCCCGTTTCTTGAAAGAAAAGAGGTTTTTCCCTTTATCTCCCTTATCATTTCGGGGGGCCATACGCATATATATCTTGTAAAATCTCATTCCGACATAAAACTTTTGGGCAGGACAAGGGACGATGCCTGCGGTGAATTATTCGACAAGGTTTCTAGCTACCTTGGTTATGGTTATCCCGCGGGAAAGATAATAGATTCCCTCGCAGGGAAAGGGGACGGCGGGGCATTTAAATTCACGCTTCCCATGGAGCATGCCGGCACCCTCGATATGAGCTTCAGCGGGCTTAAGACCTCGGTTATTTCGCTCATAGAAAAACTTGGAGGGGTTGGAAAAATAAAAGAAAATACCGTCTTTGACATATTCGCGTCCCTAAGAGAGGCGGTCGCGAAAATATTATATAAAAAGGTATTTAAGGCCATGTCTCTCCACGGGATAAATACTGCCGTGATAGCGGGCGGAGTCTCGGCCAACGAGAGAATAAGGGAATATTTCGCGCAATCTGCTAAGGTTAAAGGCATTGAGGTAGTCTTCCCCCCCCCGGACCTTTCTACCGATAACGCGGCTATGATAGGTTACGCCGGATATTTTAAAAAGTGGATAGACCCCCTCGAATCCGGACAGGAGTTTTTGAATATCAATGCCCACCCCGGCTGGGAGCTATAGATGAAAGCCGCGTACGGGCAAAATTTTTTGACAAACAGGGATGTCGCCGAAAGGATAATAGGTTACCTTGCCCCGGGTCCGGAGGACGCCGTGGTCGAAATCGGCCCTGGAAAAGGAATTCTTACGGAGATGATAGCGGGCAGGGTTAAAAATTTTACCGTCATAGAAATAGACCCGGTTTATCATAACCTTGTAAGGAACAAGGTTAAAAACATTGACTCCGTCAACCAGGACGCGTTAAAATTCGATTACGCGGGGCTTAGAAGCAGACTCGGGTCGCCCCTTAAGCTTGTTTCCAATCTTCCATATGAAATTTCGAGTCCCATAATGAATGTTTTTGTATCGCAAAAAAGTGCCTTCTCGGAGCTTGTATTGATGTTCCAGAAGGAGTTCGGGGACAGGCTTTGCGCGAGGGAAGGGGATTCCTCGAGGGGGGCTTTGAGCGTGATAGCCGGGATTAATTTTTATATCCAGCGTCTTTTCAATGCCCCCAGGGAGGACTTTAATCCCGTTCCGAAGGTGGATTCAACGGTTTTAAGGCTTATTCCAAGACAGGATTCAGAAATGAACGAAGATTTAAGATGGGCTTCGGGCTCAAAATTTTTTGATTATTTTGTTCACCAGGTTTTCAAGCTGAGAAGGAAGAAGCTTAAAAATTCAATACACGGAATGTTTATGGGAATACCCCCTGACGTGAAAGAAAAAATCTTTGTTTCGGAAGCCGGGGTGGATTTAAATAAAAGGCCCCAGGAGCTCAAGACAGATGAATTAATAATCGCAGGGAAAAAGTATGACGAGTATCTTTCTTCCAGAGAAAATGTAAAAGACGGGGATGAATAACTTGGATAAGGTCGTAATAGCCCTTGACCTTGGTACAACGGGCAACAGGGCGATAGCCTTCGATAAAAACGGGGAGATAGTCGGGGATTCCTATCACGAATTCAAACAGATACACCCCAGGCCTGCATGGGTGGAGCAGGACCCCGTAGAGATTTTAAATTCTGCCCTTAGGGTTCTTAAGGAAACCATTCAAAAATCCTTGCCCCGCGGAGTTAATTCCATAGGCATTACAAACCAGAGGGAAACAGTCGTCATATGGAACAAAAAAAACGGAAAGCCCGTATATAACGCTATTGTCTGGCAATGCAGGAGAACGGCGGACATTTGCCGGAGCTTGGCTCATTACCGGGGTCTCGTCAAAGAGAAGACGGGGCTCTTTTTAGACCCGTATTTTTCCGCCACCAAAATAGCATGGATCCTGGATAGTATAGGGGGGGCAAGGAAATCTGCCGAGAAAGGGGAACTCGCTTTTGGGACCGTCGACAGCTGGATTTTATGGAACATTACAGGGGGAAGGGTGCACGCGACGGAATCCTCAAATGCTTCAAGAACGCTTCTCTACAACATAAACACGCTTGAATACGACGAAGAACTCCTTAAAATTTTCAGCGTTCCCTCCTCCATTCTCCCGGAGGTTTTTGACAGCGCGAATAATTTCGGCATTACCGATAAGGAAATCATGGGCTACGAGATACCTGTAGTTGGTATTCTCGGGGACCAGCAGGCCTCCCTCTTTGCGCATGCCGGGCTTGAGAAGGGTATTATAAAAAATACATACGGAACCGGCCTTTTCGTAATGGTTGAAACAGGAAAAACCGTGTATCAGGCCGAAAGGCTTATTTCGACAATCGCCTGGAGAATTGACCAGGAAACATATTATGCCCTTGAAGGCAGCATATTTTCCGGCGGCTCCGTGATAAAATACATCAAAGATTCCCTGAACCTGATAGGTTCCGTGGAGGAATCATCCGATGTCGCCAGGGCGCTTGATTCCAACGAGGGCGTGTATTTCGTGCCGGCTCTCACGGGACTGGGGGCCCCGTTCTGGGACCCGGAAGCGAGAGGGCTTATTATAGGCCTTACCGGTTCCGCATCGAGAAATCATATAGTAAGAGCCGCGGTAGAATCGCTGGCATACCAGACAAAGGACGTCATAGATGAATTTGAAAATGCCTTCGGATGGAAGCTGTCCCCCTCCGGATATAAGCTCCGTGTGGACGGAAAGGCATGCGCGAACGAATTTTTAATGCAGTTCCAATCGGATATTTTAAACATGACCGTTGAAAAAGCCGCCGTTACCGAGATGACGGGATTTGGCATAGCGGGATTGAGCGCGATATCCACCGGATTCTGGACAAAGGACGCTTTTGCCGGGTTCAAAAAAATCGGTAAAACATATTATCCTGAAATGAGCGAAGGGCAAAGGGACGGCTACTGCCGCAAATGGAAGAAAGCGGTTTCCAAATCGCTTAATTGGGCAAAAACCAGATGACGGGTAAATTAAAATCATACCGGGGTTTTGACGGCTTCGCGCGTTCCACAGTTTTCAGAAATATTTTAAAAGAAAGGTTAAAAACCCTTAACGTCGCTTTTATCTGTTTCTACGGCTCAAGAAACTACGGCCTCGAATCCCCGCAAAGCGATTACGATTTTTTTATAGTATATTATCCTTCCTTTGATAATTTTTATGACAACAGGTTCGAGAGGCTTTCCGTCATAGAGAGCGATTACGATTATTTTATCACCCCGTTCCACGAATATATTTCCCATACCCTTAAAGGCAATGTTAAATTCATGGAGCCGTTTATATGCGGGACTATATATTTGCCGGCCGGAGGTGCTTCGGCGCCATCGGTCAAAAAGATGTCTTTGTCCGGCAATACGGATGCGAACAGGCTTTTTGCCGATATAAGAAGATTTATACCCCTGAATTATAAAAAAAATTTTAACGCGATGACCGGAATCGCGAACAATAAGAACCAAAATATCATAAAAGACCTTTATACTTCAAACACCTTGAAGTACAAGGAAAGCCACGGTTACGACATAAAAGAGGCGATAAATTCTTTGAGAGTTCTGTTCCTTCTAAGACATTATATCGAAACGGGAGAATTTTCCTTCAGGGTAAAGGATAATCCCGCCTACCGGGATTTGGAAAAATATATAGACGGGATTAAGTCAGGGCTGATCAGTAAGAGCGGATATCTCGTTATATTCGATAAAGTTCTTTCTCTTGCCGTTAAAGCGGATTCCCTCGCCTACCGTCATGGAGGCCTTGATGCGATGGAAAAAAAGATTAACGACTCTGTGAGGGAACTTTGCCGGAAGAAAGCCTGTTTTGAAAAAAAGGCGTAATATGTTATAATTTGCCGTATGCAAAGAATATTGCTTAAATCCAAAATACACAGGGTAAGGATAACCGATGCGAACATCGACTACGAAGGTTCCGTTTCCATCGACGAAAAACTTATGGAAAAGGCAAATATTATACCCTACGAAAGGGTTAACATATGGGACGTCAATAACGGAAACAGGTTTGAAACATATGCCATCCCGGCCAAGAAAAATTCCGGGGATATCGTGGTTAACGGCGCCGCCGCCCGCCTTGTCCAGATCGGCGATACGATTATAATCGCAAGCTTCGCCATATATTCCGGGGAGGAAATCCGCCCCTCAAAAAAGGGCGGGGAGGGGTATAAGCCGGTTATGGTTTATGTCGATAATAATAACCGCGTAACGAGCGTCAAATAAAATTGATTAAAAGGTATTATTCTCCCTTTATTCTTTCTTCCCCCTCCGATAAAAATCCCTTAACCATAACCCGCGAATTAACTGCCGATACCCGCACGGGGAAAATTGTTTCCATTAAACCGGTTAAAGATACCGTTTCCTTTTCCGGTTCAAAAATGGTGCCTTCCCTTATTATCCCCGGTTTTATAAATTCCCATACCCATTCGGATTTAACCATAAGCGCCGACAGGTCCACACCAAAGGTATTCTCGGACTGGGTGCTTTCGCTAACGGAAAAAAGAAGAAAGCCGGCTGCCGATGAAAAAAACGGTATCAGGAAACACGCGTATCTTGAATTTGTTAAAAGCGGGACCGTGCTAATCGGGGACATTTTACAGCCGGATTCTTTTCCCGTCCATAAGGAGAAAATAAGGATAAAGGGATTCATTGAAGTAAGGGGGATAGACCCGGCTGCGGCAGATGGAAAAATAGCCCTTTTTAAACAATTATTCTCTAAGGCGAAAGAAGGTCCATTTTTTTCGCCCGGAATTTCACCCCATTCGGTCTATTCGGTTTCGGAAAACCTGTTCAGGAAAATCCTGGATGAAAATTGCCGCCTCGGCCTTAAGACGGCAATCCATGCATCTGAACATAAAAGCGAGATAGAGTATATTTCCGGCAGCGGGGGCGATATATCAAAAAATCTCTTGCCCGCGCTTGGCCTTTCAAGGTTCTCCCTGCCCCCAAAAACATACAGGACCCCTGTGTCCTGCCTGTATAATATCGGGATGCTCGGTAAGGAAACCATCCTTGTCCACGCAAACGAGATAAACGATGAAGACATTGAAATTATAAAACAAACCGGCGTTTCAATCGTTCACTGCCCCAGGAGCAACAGCTTTTTCAGCTCGGCCAGGCTTCCGCTCAAAAGGCTTTTGGATGAGGGCGTTAATGTCGCCCTTGGAACCGACAGCCTTTATTCCAATGAATCGGTCAGCATAATTGATGAAATTAAATACGCGAGGAAAATTCATCCCGGCGTTTCTTCCAGGGAGCTCTTTGACATGGCAACCGTGAACGGCGCGTCAGCTCTTTCCTTCCCGGGCGTCACGGGCAGGCTCGAAGAAGGCTCTTTTGCCGACTTTATAGCCTTAAGGATAAATCCGGATATCAATCTTAATCCCGATAACGTCTACGACATGATACTGGACGCGGGTCCGGAAGATATTATGTTTGTTGTTATACACGGGAATATCGTATATAATAATCCCCTGATATGAAGACAATTTCCCTTATTTCGGAAATGACGGATATATCCCATGGGCTTAAGAAGGCAGGGAAGAAGGTGTGTCTTATTCCGACGATGGGAAAGCTTCACGAGGGGCATTTGAGGCTTATCGAAGAGGGGAAAAAATACGGAGAGGTCGTCGTTTCCGTTTTCGTAAATCCCCTTCAGTTTGGAGAGAACGAAGACTTCGATAAATACCCCAGGGATATTCAGGCGGATAAGGCAATTCTTGAAAAATCCCACGTGCCTTTTCTTTTCAATCCCGGAATTGAAATAGTCGAAAATACGGCTACTTTCCTGGAAAACCCCGCCGGCTCCAGGATTCTTTGCGGTCTGTTCAGGCCAGGACATTTCCAGGGCGTCCTTACCGTAGTTATGAAATTATTCCAGGCAGTGACGCCGGATTTTGCTTTTTTCGGTCTTAAAGACTATCAGCAATATATCCTGATAAAAAAGATGGTTTCCGATTATTTCCTTCCCATCGGGATAGTTCCGGTGGCAACCGTCAGGGAGGATTGCGGCCTCGCGATGAGTTCGAGAAACGGCTATTTCAGCAAAGAGGAAAAAAAGGCCGCGTGCGGGTTTTATAAATCCCTTAAAAAGACAGCGGATTTGTTCGGAAAGGGGGAAAAATCCACGGAAAATTTATCCCTTTTCTGCGTTAAAGAATTAATAAAAAGCGGCTTTTCAATCGAATATGTCAGAATCATGGATCCGGACCTCCGGGGGGAAAAAGAATTCGCGGAAAATGGCGATATTATCCTTTCCGCCGTCAATTTCGCCGGAGTGAGGCTTATAGACAACATTTTTTTCGGTTAAACCAGCTCTCTCGGCCGCTTTTCCTTGAAAAAATGAAAAACCATGGTATATTTTAATAGGCAATCCTGTAACCTATTTTATAATTTGATTGACCGGTTAAATCCATAAAAATGCGGATTAATAACATTCAAATCGCTGTCCTTTTCGACCCCTCCTTATTAAAAAAAAACCGCGTAAAATCCGCAAAAACGATTTATTCTAAAAATCCCGATTCAAAAAAAAATATCGAACTTATAAAATCCCTCAATAAAAAGGCCTCAAGCCAGAACCTGAAATTTCGCAAAAGAAAACTTTCAAGGTTGTTTGCCCCCGTCTTTGGCGGATTTTTGCTCTTTAAAGATGTCAAGCATATCGAGGATGACGTCCTGGTTAATTTTGGCAACAGGTTTTTCCGCGGCCTCGAGGATGCGTTCGATATAAGGATAGTAAATTTCAACCTCGTCGAAATTAAAAAAGGGATAGGCTGTTACTGCCCAAAGTTTTTTGATTTCGAGGTATTCAATTATAATTTTAACGAGCACAGGGCCGTTAAAACGGAATTTACCTCATCCAAAAACATTGGAAAAATTTCAGGCATGGCAAGAAAGGTCCTTTCTGAAACCGTAAAAGAAGCCCCGGTTAAAGGTCAAAAAAAACCGGCTAAAAAAGCCGGGTTTTCTGCGGCGCCCCCTGAGCCTGCCACGCGCAAACCCCTCAAAAAAACTCCCCAATCCCCTCCTTTGTTAGAGGCCGAAGAGGAATCCGTGTTCATGGAAATCCGCGAAACCTCTGAAATTGAAGAGCGCGTAAAGTTAATATCCGTGAACTGGTCCATGCTTAGCCCCCTGGAAAATTTCCCCGTCCTTGAAAAAGGCGAGCCCGCGGAAATATATGAAGGAAGCCTCCTAAGGATGTATTATCAAAAGCCCAGGGTAAGACAGGTGATGTGGAGGCTGCGGAACCGGTTTAAAGACGGGCCTAAACCGATATTAAGGGTTTATTCAGACGATAAAATGCTATGGTACGAGGCACTGAACAGTATTTCGGGCAGTAAATATATTTTCTTCCCTGAAGACATGGAGCTTTCAGGAATATGGGCGGAAATGGGTTATGTCAACGAAAAAGGAGAGTTTACCTTAATAGCGAGGACGCCTGACTGGCCGCCCAGGTGCCTTCTTAAAAAGCTTCCAAGAATTGAGTCAAAGAAAAGGGTTCCCGATAAGATTTCCCTCATTGGGGCGACAGAATGTATTCCTGGAGGGAAACGCCTGCCCGTTTCGATGTATCCTTCGGGGGCGGGACTATATGGTTCAGGCGCCGGAAAACCGGAAAAATAGGGGGGGGGATTATTATAGGCGCAATGGATAATTCAGGTAAAAAGGATAACCCGGGGAAGTGGATTCCCGTCCTTCATTTCCATCTTCCTTATGTAAGGCATCCCGAAGCCCCTAAATATCTTGAAGAGGAATGGTACTTCGAGGCCGTAACCGAAACATACCTCCCCATACTTGAGGCGATTGACAACCTGAAGGGCGACAGCATAGATTTTTCCCTGACCGTCTCCCTTACTCCCACGCTTCTAAGCATGATGAACGACGAACTCCTTTCCGGGCGGCTTAAAGAATATATAAGATTGAGGCTCAAGGTTCTTGACGAGGAGGCATTTAGAACAGAG
This sequence comes from bacterium, assembly GCA_021806885.1. Taxonomy (GTDB): domain Bacteria; phylum SZUA-79; class SZUA-79; order Acidulodesulfobacterales; family Acidulodesulfobacteraceae; genus JAKAPT01. Next base: position 11,119 of record JAKAPT010000022.1, read on the forward strand.
GGAGACCCTGATTTTCATCCGGTAACCCTTTTTTACAGGCAAAGGTACAAAAACTGGTATGAGAAAATAGGAAACAGCGGCGGGAGATATCTTATAGAGAGTTTTTTAAAGCATCACAATACCGGCAACCTCGACATAATAACGTCTGCGGCGACCCACGGCTATCTGATGGAAATGGTTGGGGAACCCGAGGCCATTTTGGCCCAGATAGAGGTAGGGGTTGAAACCCATAAAAACATTTTAGGAATAACCCCTTCGGGTATCTGGCTTCCCGAATGCGGATACACGGAAGGGTTTGACGCGATACTTGAAAGATACGGGCTTAAATATTCATTCCTCGACCAGCATGGCATCGAACTTGCCCGGCCCACCCCTCCGAATGGCTGTTTTTCTCCGATTATAACCCCTTTTAACGTCGTTATGTTCGGAAGGGACCCGGAAAGTTCAAGGCAGGTATGGTCTTCAAAAGAGGGTTATCCCGGGACCCCGGTGTACAGGGAATTTTACAGGGATGTAGGGTTTGACCTCGATCTTCCCCATCTCACCCCCCTAAGGCACGGAAGCATAAAAACGTTTACGGGCCTGAAATACCACGCGATAACCGGAAACGGCCTCCATAAAGAGGCATACAGGCCTTCAGCCGCCAAAAGAAAGGCGTACGAGCACGGGGCCCAGTTTGTGTATCACAGGGAGTTCCAGTCCGAACATCTAAAAAACTATATAAAAGAACCGGTTATAGTTTCGATGTACGATGCCGAGTTATTCGGACACTGGTGGTTCGAGGGGCCGTGGTGGCTTGAGGCTGTTTTTAGAAGAATACATGAAAATTCCCGCGTAATCTCCGCAACCGCAAAAAATGTAGCCGAAGAGACGCTCTCAAAATATAAATCCATTGTTGGCGAACAGGAAAAAAATCTTGAATTAGCGGAGATGAAAGATACGTTATGGAATGACCCAGGGATATGGGTCGCCCAGCCCGCTACGTCGTCCTGGGGGGGAGGGGGATATAGCGAGGTCTGGCTCAACGGGAAAAACGACATTATACAATCCTTTCTTTCCGATGCCGGAATTGAGCTTATAGATATCTGCAAAAACAGGTATGACCAGGTTAAATATCCTCATATTCTTGACCAGGCGGCGAGGGAGCTTTTGCTGGCGCAGTCAAGCGACTGGTCATTCATGCTCACGACGGGCCAGGCGGTAAGTTATGCCGAGAGACGAGTCAAGGCCCACTTAACAAGGGCCGGCAAGTGCGTCCGGATGGCTACCGGCAAAATTCCGCTGGATGAAGAATGGTTTAACGATATAATTTCCAAAGATAATATATTCCCCTGGATTAAGGCAAAGTCCCTTTACGGAAAAGATATTTGCGTGCTATAATTTCTCAAAAATAAACTTAAGGGATTCCCGCTCTTATGAACCTTGTCTTGTGGTGGCATATGCATCAGCCCGATTACAGAGATGTAAGCGGGGAATTCATGCTGCCATGGGTCTATCTTCATGCCGTCAAGGATTACATAGACATGCCTTTAAATATAATGGCAAACCCGGGCATGAAGGCCAATATAAATATAACTCCTGTCCTAATCAGCCAGTGGCGGGATTACAATTATCTTATTGAAAAAGCCTTAAACGAAGAAGATCCCGCCGTCGCCTCCCGCACAATTCCCGATCCCTTTTTAAGGCCCCTCGTTGCTACCCGGCTTGAAGGAGGGTTAAAAACATGGATGAGGGAGCATTACAGGTGGTCAAACTACGATAAAATGGTCAGCCGTTACGAAAACTACAGGAAGATTTTCGACCTTGCGGCATCCGAAGAAAACCTTCATTACCTTAACGATAATTTTTATTTCGATCTTTGCGTCTGGTTCCACATCTCCTGGTGCGGGGAATGGATAAAAAGATATGATCCTTTTATGCATTATTTTATTTCAAAGGGACAAGGCTTCACTCTTCAGGACAGGCGCCTTTTCCTGAAAAGGCTGAATGAATGGATGAAATACGGCCTTACGCTCTATGGTTTTTCCCCTTTGAGAGGGGAGGAAAAACCCTCCTGGCCCCCGGAGTACCCGGACCTTATAGACAAGGAAACGCTGGAGTGGCTTAAAATCAGGAAAAAGGGAATTTACCAGGTAACCCTATCCCCCTATTCCCATCCCATTATCCCGCTCCTTATTGACGTCCATTCCGGAGCCATATCCGCCCAGATTACGGACATACGCTATGAACCTTGCGAGATATCTAATTACGCTCAGGGCATGGAAAGCGCGAAGGCCCACATGGATTTTACCGCGAGGTATTTCGAAGAGGGACCGTTCAATCTTTCCCTCTCCGGGGGAAACAGCCCCGCTAAAAGCACTTACAGGGAGGACCGCTGGGAAGAAAGCAAAATAAAGGTCCTTTGGCCTTCCGAAGGGTCGGTTTCTTCGCAGGCCCTCGAACTTTTTAATGAATATGGAATTAATATTTGCGCTAGCGGAGAGGAGGTTCTTTCCATCTCCGTGGGCCTTGATGTTCATAATCCCATATTTATGAACGGCAGAAATTCCGTTCCACTCTATAAGGTTTATAAGTGGAAGGATACAAATCTCCGGATTATATTCCGGGATTCGGGCCTTTCAGATCTTATAGGCTTTACGTATGCCAGGTGGCGCGGGGATGACGCCGCAAACGACCTTGTGAGAAGGCTTAACGAGATCGACGACTTCGACAAGGATGCCCTGGTTTCGATAATTCTCGACGGGGAAAACGCGTGGGAATACTATTATGAAAACGGTTTCTACTTTTTAAACGATTTTTATTCCTTGATCTCATCCTCCGTTAAAATAACCCCCATTCTGCTGGAAGAGGTATGTCATATATTCGGGGATGAGTCTAAATACCTCAGGCTTGACTACATTTACCCGGGTTCATGGATCAACGGGAATTTCAGGATGTGGATAGGGGAGAAAGAAAAGAACAAGGCGTGGGAGTTTCTAAACAAGGCCAGGGAAACGTTTTTAAAGTGGAAAAATACCTCAGGGAAAGGATATGATGAAAAAATACGCCTTGTGGAAAGACAGCTTATGGCCGCGGAGGGCTCCGACTGGTTCTGGTGGCTCGGCAAGGACAATCCTGTATTTTCCCAGACTTCCATGGAGAAGATATTCAGGAATTATTTAAAAAATATTTACAGGATTATGGATGAACCTGTACCGGATTATATATATAAATCACTGGCTTCCACGGAAAATCTTATTTCGGAGGCGGGGGGGATCATGAAGCGGGGAGCAAAACAGCCATGGTAGACTTTATATTGGGGTTTCACTGTCATCAGCCCGTTGGAAATTTTGAATATATTTTCGAAAAGGTCCACCGGGAATCGTACGGCCCTTTGGTAAGGACCCTTACAAAACATAAGGTAAGGTTTTCTTTTCATTCATCCGGCATATTGCTGGAATGGTGGGAAAAGAACGACCCTGATTTTATTAAAATTATTGCGGATGGAGTTTCAGCGGGCCTAATAGAACTAATGGGGGGAGGTTATTACGAACCGGTGCTTGCCTCTATCCCCGGTAGGGACAGGACACGCCAGCTTGAAATGCAGAATTCCGCATGCGAGCGCCTTTTCGGAAGAACCCCGGAGGGCGCTTGGATTACGGAAAGAATATGGCAGCCGGACATTATCGCCTGTTTAAAGGACGCCGGGATAAAGTATGCTTTTCTTGACGATTACCAGTTTTTCCAGGCCGGGGTTTCTCCTGAAAATATCGATAATATCTTCAGAACGGAATATGGCGGGGATTATATCGATTTATTTCCCATTCATGAAAGGCTAAGATATCATATACCTTTCGCGAATCCGGATGAATCTTTGAGATCAGTTTTATATATGGAAAACAGGACGTCGCGCCTCTCCGTGATGTTCGACGACGGAGAAAAGATGGGCGCCTGGCCCGACACTTATGAGTGGGTATACGGCAAAGACGGAAAGGAAGGCTGGCTTGACGGATTTATAAGGCTCGCGCGGGGGTCTTTAAACTTCGAGCTTCCGGGGGAGGTTTTAAAGCGCGTCAAAACGCGCCTCCCCGCGTATCTTCCGATTTCAAGCTACAGGGAAATGGGGGAATGGACGCTCTCGCCCGAGAAAAGGATATTCTATGAGGCGGCAAGGGTTAAAAAAGAGCCAGCGGGCCTCGCGGGGGGCATCTGGCATAATTTTTTCCCCCGCTATCCTGAATCAAACCTTTTTCACAAAAGAATGCTTGTCCTCAGTGAAAAAATAGACAAAGCGGCGGAAATTTATCCCGGAGTGAAAGGCCGCGCTCTGGACGAACTTTTAAAATCTCAGGCAAATGACGCATACTGGCACGGGATTTTCGGGGGCATTTACATCCCGCACTTAAGGAAGGCCATTCGTAACGCCCTCATCATGGCATGCATAAAATACAAGCAATTCGCTGGATGCGGAATAGAAATAGAGAGGGCCGACCTCGATATGGATGGGGAGGATGAAATTCAGGTTTCCAACAATGACTGGCTTGTCGTGTATAAACCTTCAAACGGAACCGTTATAGCGCTGGACTGCCTCAAGGAAGGAATTATTAATCCACTTGGAGACGTGTTCTGCCTGCACAAGGAATACGATGTCATTAAAATCCTCGATGAAAGCGGCATTTCAGGATGCGAACCCGGAAAGAAACAAGATAATGATAAAAATAAAGAGGATTCGGGAGAAAATAATCCCCCGCTCACCATTCACAGCCAAGTTAAATATCCCGAGGGTTTATGCCTTAATGACCTCAGCTACCGGACCGGGCTTATGCCTGCTTTCGAGATGAAGCTGAACGGCGAAAATCTTGTCTTTAAAGAACCCTGCATTAAAAAAGACGAAGAGGGCGGGTGGATAGAAATACTTTCCCGCGGGTTCAGGCCGGATGGCCATGGAACCGAAGCGCTCGACATGATAATTAAAATATCCCAAAAGATCGATATTAAATTGGATTTAAAGCCCTTTAATGAAGAAAATACTGTTTTTGAGGCGGTATTCAGGCTTGCGTTTCCGGGAGGAAACGGGCCTGCCGTCTCAATCTCCATGGATGATTTTATATCAGGTCTTAACCGGGAGTTCGAAGGAGAAATAAACACGCCTTCATCTAACGAGATTCGCGTAAAAGATGCATTCTGGGGCGCGGCCGCGACAGTTAAATGCGAGGCGGCCTCGGGTGGAAAATTTCATGTAAGACCGGTCAGGACGATTTCCCTTTCGGAAAACGGTTTTGAGAGAATCTTTCAGGGTATTGAAATATTTTTTAACCCGGTTATAATTAAAGGCCGGACTTCTTTGACGGAGTTTTCGGTATGGGTTGAAAAAATATAAAGGAATATAAAGAATGAACAAATTTACCAACGAGGTATGGTTCGTCGGGGCGGAAATGTCTCCCCTTGTCAAGGCCGGCGGCCTCGGGGACGTCATGGGCAGCCTTCCAAAATTCCTTATAAGAAAGGGAATCGATGTAAGAGTTGTAATACCTTATTATAAAAACATAATAAAAAACGAATGCCTTAACATCGAGAGTTCCTACCCCCCGGGCAGGGTTAACTTCGGGGAAATTCCCTTTGATTTCGGGATTAAGACCGCCCGGACAGACAATGGAATTCCACTTGTGCTGATAGAGCAGAACCATTTTTTTAATCGCGAGTATGTCTACGGTTCGCACGCGGGGGTCAGCGAATACAAGGATAATCTATGGAGATTCGCGATGCTCGCGCATGGAGCGGTTCACGCGATGAGGGTAATCGGCATACCGGGGGTCATCCATTCCCATGACTGGTCCGCGGGGTTTACGCCGGCCGTCGCGAGGCACGCATTCGGGGACGAAAAAGCCTCAAGACCCGCGCTAATTTTTACTATTCATAATCTGGGTTACCAGGGGGTTTATCCCATGGACGACTTTTATGACATAGGTATAGATTTTAAGTATAATTCCCCCTCAGGATACGAACACTTCGGTGCCCTAAACAGCCTGAAAGGAGGAATGCTTTTAAGCGACGTGACCACTACCGTAAGCCCGACCTACGCGAGCGAAATCACGACCCCCCGGTTCGGCTTCGGACTTGAAGGAGAGCTCAAAAGGCTTTACGATAAGGGAAAATTAAAGGGTATTCTCAACGGGATAGACCTGGATTACTGGAGCCCTCAAATCGATAAAATGATTCATTACAGGCTTCAAAACAAAAACGAATCCTATTCCCTGAAAGATTACGGAAAGTGGGCGGATTTCAAATCTAAAAACAAGGGTTCCCTTCTTAACGAACTTAATTTGCCTATTAGACACGGCAAGGGCGGGAAAACATTACCCTTGATAGGCGTCGTAAGCAGGTTTGCTCCCGAAAAAGGAATAGATATATTTTTAGATTCCCTCTTTAACTGGGATAATTTCCCTTTCCATGTGGTCATGCTGGGCAGCGGGAACTCAAAGATCGAAGAAAAGGCGAAATACCTTGCGGAGATCCGCAAAGACAGGGTGTGCGCCATCGTTGGCTATGATGAGGCGATGGCGCACAAGATATACGCCGCGGCCGACATCTTTATAATGCCTTCTAAGACGGAACCGTGCGGGCTCTCCCAGATGATAGCGATGAGGTATGGCGGGGTCATAGCCGCCGGCGATACGGGAGGGCTTCATGACAGCGTTTCCGATATGATGGATAAGGGCGTTAAAAATCCCACTGGTATTTTAATCAAACACATGGATGTTAATGGAATCTCATGGGCTATCGACAAACTCTACAATATCTATATGGACGAAAACGGCGAAAAATGGAAGAGCCTCGTCATAAACGCCTCCAACCAGAGGTTTGGATGGGATGATTCCGCCGCTATTTATGAGAATTTATACCACGATGCCATTAGCCCCGGATATTAAAATTATTATTATCGTTCTTTTCTCCGCTATTTTTTTTCTTATAGCGGCAAAGAAGCCAAACTTTGCCGGATTATTTGAATTTTTTGGTCTTTGCGGCATATTCCTTTTTTCCTTTTTTATCCTACTGAACGTCGGTATTGCCATATTCGGCATGGTCATGACGATAATTTTTTTCATCGCCTATAAAATAGCTAAAAGGGATTACAGCCTTCCTGAAACAGGCTTTAACATACCTGTTTTAATTTACGCGGGGATTGTCCTGGCATCTTTCTTCTGGACTTATGACGCTTTTGGCTCCATAAACCAGGGAGGCGAGATAGTTTATTTTTTCGCATTTTTTTTCGCTGTGGCGGGGCTTTTAAAAACGGAAAAAAGGATAAACCTGATGATAGGAGCGTTTGCTTTTTCTTCGGGGATAGCTATTTTGTACGGTTTAATCCAGGGACTTTTTTATATCAATGCCCTTCATTCCGTTAACAGGGTTACGGGGCCAATCGGCAACTGGACCGGTTTTCCCGTCCAGGTTTCGTTCGGGATAGTTGTTCTTTTGTGTTTTTACGTTTTATATACGACGTTTTCCTGCAGGTTGAGGAACTTTATCGCGCTGCTATTAATTTTTGCCGGGCTTCTCGATGTCGTTATGTCCAAGGCAAGATCTGCATGGATAGGCATAATACCCGCTCTTTTAGTCCTCATATATTTAAAATCTAAAAAAATGTTCGCGGTTATCCTGGTAATCATCGTGATTTTTAACGGCGTTTTCTTTCTTGCGTCAAAAACATTCAGGGCGAGGATATTTTCAATGGTTAACTCAAAGGTCTATTCTTTTTCCTCGAAAAGCCATGGAGACATCGAGAGCCATCTTGCCCTTATAGAATCCTCGTGGAAGGTTTTTAAGAGGTTTCCCCTTACGGGGGTAGGGGTCGGCGCCTTTTCGAAATATTTCGACACCCATGAAGATGTTCGTTATCCCTGGTATATTAACCCTAAAACAGGGAAAAAGACCTACGACCTTTATGACGACTGGCCCGAAAACGGCTATATGCAGACGCTCGCGGAGACCGGTATTTTCAGCTTCATAGTTCTTATGTGGTTCTTTTTCGAGGGAATAAGAAGGCCTATAAGGTCCTTCAGGGAAAAGGGGGGCCTGTTTAAGAAGAAGGCGGCGATGGCGGCCTTAGGCGCCTCTATCGTATTTTACGGTTCTTTTTTAGGGGTATCGAATATGTCAAATAACGAGCTTTCTAGTTTATGGCTTTTTTTCCTCGCGGTTTTCGCGGCCTCAAATCTTGCCATTAATCCACGGGTTGATGTAGAATAAATGGCAATGTTCTCCCAAAAAAGCAAAATACTGGCACAGTACCTTTATATCCTGAGCATGGTTTTTCTGTGCGCCGGCTTTTTAATTTCCTATTTTACGTATAACCTTGTATCCCCTTTCTTAACGGGTTACGCGCTATACGGCATAACCCGCTATCTGTGGCTGCTCATGCCTGCCCTCGCGATATTTTATCTTCTGCTTTTCTTTTTCAGGATGTATCTTGACCTGAATATTTCTACGCTTAAAAACGACATACTGAAGCTCTTTGAAATCACCGCGATATCCGTATTTTTTATCTACGCGTTGCTGTTTATGTTTAAAATAACATACGTTTCCAGGCTTTTTATAGGATATTTCGCGGTTTATTCTTTTTTCTTTCTTCTTTTCGCGGATTACGCCGGGCGCAGGCTTGCGGTGGGACTTAAAAGGCGTGGATATTCCTACAGGAATATCCTCCTTGTAAGCGGCAAAGAAGGCGGCGAGTCCCTCAGGAATGCCATAAAATCCCAGGAATATCTCGGCGTGAGGATAGTGAAGGAAACAGGTCTTGGTAACCTCGGAGAAATCCCTGATTTTGTCGTTAACAATCCCGTCGACGAGGTGGTTTTTAACGTCAGAGGGGAGGATCTTCCGGGATTAAACGATATTATCCTTCTTCTTGAAGAAGAGGGTATTACTGTAAAAATCCTTACCGATTTCATCCCCTTCAGGTATTCGAAGGTTTCGTTCGAGAGCTCCGCCGGTTTTAATTTTATCTCCTTTCATACGGCGCCCCAGGATGACGTAAGGCTTCTTTTAAAACGGATTATCGACATAACCTTTACCATTTCCGGCCTTATCGTCTTCTTGGTTCCCTCACTTGTCGCCTCGCTTATCATAAAGCTTTCGTCCAAGGGACCTGTCTTATACAAGAGTAAAAGGATTGGTTTAAACGGCCGGACGTTCACGTTTTACAAGTTCAGGACAATGTATTTGGGGAGCGACGACTTAAGAGAAGAGTATATTAAAAAATATAGCACTGATGGGATTGAGATTAAGATGAAAAACGATCCCAGGATTACTAAAATAGGAAGGTTTCTGAGAAAAACCAGCCTTGACGAGCTTCCCCAATTTTATAACGTTTTAAGGGGAGACATGAGCCTCGTGGGTCCAAGGCCCCCCATGCCCGACGAGGTTTTGAAATATTCGATAGAGCAAAGAAGAAGGCTCTCAATGAAGCCTGGAATCACCTGCCTATGGCAGGTTAGCGGAAGGAGCAAGCTCAGTTTTAACGAAAAGGTCGGACTCGACCTTAAATATATTGACAACTGGTCTTTAAAGCTTGATTTTATTATTTTGCTGAAGACTGTTCCCGCGGTTATCTTTGCTAAGGGCGCGCTATAAGTTCCCCCCTTTTTTAGCGCTGCTATTTTTTCATAAAAAAAGCCCCCGGTTAAGGGGGCTTTTTTATTTCATTTGTTATTTAATGACGTCCTTCCTTGCTCTTCTTACTTCCAGCCTCTAATTACGATCTCCCTGGACCGAGAGTAAGGATATTTCTTCATAAGAGCGGAGATGGAGAGATTATAGTCCTTACCGCGCATGAAGTGGATAAGCGTTACGGATGCCCAGTAATCGTTAAAGTATCTCGTGCCCTTCAACTGTACGGGTACGCCCTTGGCGTTTACCGTGTGGCATGCCGCGCATGTTACCGGTCCGGCGTAACTGCCGTCGGGACTGAACTGAATCGCCTGCTGGTGGGTAGTCATATCCGGAGCAAGCGTTCCGCTCGGTCCTGCGTACCTGACGGGATAAAGCCCGTGTATGGATTCGTGGCAGGTCTGGCAGGCTATATTCGCGTGAGACTTAGAGTACCTGTAAAGCGAATACTTGGCGGGCTGGTCTATGGGGAAGTATTTCCCTCCCTGGCTTTCTACGAAGGGCGCCTCATGGCAATTCGCGCAGTGAGGCTCCGATGGCGCAAGCCACCAGTCGCTTCCGGCCGCGGCCGCCCCGTAAGGAACGGGTCCCCCCTCTTTCGCGTTCCACGCAAGAAGTTCAAGCTGTCCCGCGCTGTTTTTCATCGCCCTTACAAGCGTCGCCCCCGCGCCGTGGTCCTTATAAAATGAGACGAGCGGGTTTCCGGCGGCGCCGACTTTGGGGTCCGCGTAGTAGTTTTTAAATTTCCCGGCGTTACCGTCCGCGATTACATTTATAATCTCCGAGATGGACTTATTGCGCAGTGTTTTTCCCGACTGGGTTACCGCGTTTGAGAAGTTGTCATAATCATATAGCTTCTGGGACAACTCGTTGTGGCAATCCGTGCAGTAGAGCCCCCTTATCTGGGGGATTTTTTGACCTTCGGCGTTTCTTGTGCTTACGTTATTGAAGTACCATTTTCCCACGGAATTCAGGAAAAACGGCGGAGAAACATTGGGATTGCTGTGGGCGTCCCTCCTGAGATAGCAGCCCCCTCCCGAGGTCCTGACGTCCGCTTTCGTGAAGTTAGGCGTTCCCAGGTTATTGACAACCGAAAACGGATTTGTGTTAAAGTTGTTCATGCTGCGTCTCCACCAGTGGGTCGGGTGGCAGGCCTGGCAACTCTGCGTCCTTCCGGCCGCGTCGGGCATAGGCACTAATTTTAGATGTGCCACATGAATCGCCACAGTGAGCGGGAGAGCCTTGGTGGCCTTGTATCCGGTTGCCTCGGGCCTAGGTTCCTGGAGGTTGCCGGAGACGTTGTCCCCGTGGCAGTCCGCGCAGTTAACCGGGCCGTTTACGCCAAGCCTGTTGGTGGATGCGTTGGGATTGTAATGGGACAGGAAATGCGTGCCGAACTTGCTGTCGTGAAGCTCGAGTATGTCGATCGAGGCGGATTTAAGCCTTGCCATGAATACCGAGCCGTGGGGATAAGTATGCCGCCAGTACGCGTACTCTTTTTGGAACAGGGTAAGACCCCTTTCCTTGGAGAGCATGGCCGCCGTGCCGTTGCCTGAATGACAGAGGTAACAGTTGGGCATGTCGACCGGGTTTGTCCCGAAAAATATAACCGGTTTGCCGTTTACCTTGACGGTCTGCCCGTTTTTCTTATGAAGAACCACGGTGGAATACTGGAACGGCTGGAAATCGTAATTGGTGATGTTTTGCATGCCCCCTTTTATAACGCCGTCGTTGAAGGCTGTAAGAGGGAGGCCTAAAGCG
>JAKAPT010000075.1 GCA_021806885.1 bacterium
TTCCGATCTAAATGAAAATAAGGGATGTCATAAAATTAATAGAATCGGACGGTTGGCGGGAAGTCGTGGTAAGAGGAAGCCACAGGCAATATAAGCATTCTTTGAAACCCGGCAGGGTAACGATAGCCGGACACCCCAACGATGATTTGGCTCCCGGAACGCTAAACAGTATATTGAAACAGGCAAAAATAAAAGAGGTAAAATAAAATGCACCGTTTTTTAGTCGTAATAGAAAAAGCCGACGGAAATTATTCGGCATATTCCCCAGACCTTCCGGGGTGCGTAGCAACCGGCGATACTAAGGAAGAAGCCGGGAAGAATATGCATGATGCCATAAGCATGCATATTCAGGGATTAAAGGAGGATAATCTGCCTATACCCGAAACTTATTCCTTTGCGGAATATATTGCCGTATGAAACCGTTATGGCGGAATTTTCACATGGGCAGGTTTAGCGTTAGCTTGTTTGCCCAATAAAATCCCTTACTTATAAAATAAAGGCTTTGGATTGTGACTCCGGTTGTCGCAGGTTCAAATCCTGTCATCCACCCCACCCTAAACCCATATTTACAATAATGGTGTCCCTTTTAGCCGGTTTTACTATTTTCTTGGCTGAATTTTCGTATAAATGGTATAATTAAAAAACAAAATTCAACGAAGTCCATCATGGCTTCTTCGTATTTTAAGGCCGAAAATGAAAAAAGAAAAGGAAGCCCATTTATTCGATAATAAAAAATCTTTCATTTTTCAGGCCTCCGGCGCCATATTAATCCTTGGAACAATCATCATCGCGTTATTAATATATTATTTAAATTTTTTACCCATAAATCATTTCATTAATGACAATGTCAGGTTAAGCCTTGCGGTCATAAAGGCCAACAGGGGCATGGAAGCTACAGAAAGTAATGTCAAGGGCATAATATACCTGGGTATTTACAAACCCGCGGGCTACAGTTCAAAAACCACGACCATCCTTAAAAACCTTCGAACGGGTATTCGGAAAACCGATTCAAACTTCCGGAATGTTTTCTCTTTGCTGGAAAAGCATGAATATAACGCGAAAGGGAAATATTCGTCAAAATTAAAAAATGACGTCAGTAAAAGTTATCTGCACTGGAAATATATTGAAAAACCGATCCTTGAAAGGATAATAAAATACCATTCATATCTTACGGCAGGGTTTAAAACTAAATACCTTTTAGGTTATCCCTTCTCCCTTTCCGAGATACAAATCAGGGATATTTTAAAAAATACCTTTAATCAGGCAAATTATTTGTATGCGCGCTCCCTTCTCATTTTTGCCGCCGGAATCCTCTTTCTGTTCGTATTCGAGGGTTTATCCCTTTATTTTCTCCATAAAAACATCAGGAACATAAGGAAATCAGGGTCGAGGTTCTTTGAAGTGTTCAACAGTTCCCCCGCCATTATTCTTGTCCTGGAAATCGAATCGGGCAGGATAATTGAAGCAAATCCGGCCGCGGAAAATTTTTATGGATATACGAGTGAAGAGTTTACCTCGATGAGATCGGACGATTTAAATCCTTTCGACGACCGGGGCAAATTAAAGGAATTCAGAAAAAGGGTTTTTGAAGAAAAATCCGTTGTCGCTTCGTTCAGGCACAAACTTAAAAATAATGAAATTAAAACAGTCGAAGCCAGGATTTCCAAGCTGGTTTTAGGCGGTGTTACATATCTGCTGGCTATAATCATAGATATTACGGAAAAAAAGCTCATAGAGGAAAAGCTCACGGAATCTGAGGACCTGTTCAGAACCCTGACGAGCACCGTAGCGATCGGAATCGTGATTTACAAGGAGAAAGTGATATACGCGAATCAAGAGGCGCTAAGAATGTCCGGCTATGCCGAAGAGGAACTTTACGGGAAATATATATGGGAATTGTTCGTGGATGAAGACTTTAGAAATACCATAAAAAGGGTTATTGCGGCGAGGTTGAAAGGCGAGGAAGCGTTCCTTAGAAATTACGTCCAGAAAGCGACAACGAAGCAGGGCAGGGAAAGTTGGATTTCCATATCGGCCTCAACCATTTCCTACATGGGACAATTTGCCGGGCTTGCGAGCTTTTCCGACGTGACCGAACTGGCCAACCTCAGGAACGCGCTGGAAAAAGAAAAAGACGCCCTCAAAACCATTATAGACAATTCCCCCGTCCTCGTCGTCATCTATGACGATAAGAGCCTCCTGTATATGAATCCTTACGCCCAGGGTTATTTGGGGTATACCCAGGAAGAAGCCCTTAACCTTAACCCTCTCGATGTTATCGATGCCGGGGAAGATACCAAAAAATTTATAAGAGAAAATATCCTGAAGAGGATGAGAGGTGAAATATTCCAGGAAAATATGAGGCTTCATTTAAAAAAGAAGGACGGGAGCCTTTCCTGGGCCAACCTGTTTGCCTCCACGATATTTTACAATAACGAATGGGTGGGACTCGGCGTATTGACCGACATTACAGGGCAGGTAAAAAGGGAGACGGAAATACTCAAGGAAAGGGATGAAATGGCCAGGTTATCCGAAAAAGATGAGCTTACCGGCATTTCAAACAGGAGGGTATTCGATATTCGTTTAAATGATATAATTAAGAATGCCCCTATTCAAAACAAGAGTTTCTCCCTTATCCTTTTTGACATAGATAAATTCAAGGAGTTTAACGACGCGTACGGCCATCAGGCAGGAGATACAATTTTGACGGAATTAAGCAAGGTAATAGCCATTAATCTCCGGGGGACCGGAGACTTCTTCGCGAGATTCGGAGGGGAAGAATTTATGATAATTATCCCCGAGGGAGAACTTGATAAGGCTTTAGAGCTTGCCGAAAGATTGAGAAAGGTAATTGAAGGGCATAGCTTTTCCATAGGAGAAAAGATAACAATAAGCATTGGAGTAACTTCCTATGCGAAAGGGGATACCTCTCATTCTATTACATACCGCGCGGACCAGGCAATGTATAAGGCAAAGGAAAAAGGAAGAAACAGGACCGAGACAATTGATAGCGAAAACATAATTTAACTCCCCCCAGGAGGAATAATAAAATGAAAAAAATGATTTTGATAATATCTATTGTGTTGACCGGCATGAGTTTATTTTTTTATTTTGGAAAATCGTTCGGCGCGGCCGCCGGGCATGGGTTCAAAAACCATGATAACAGGGGATATACGCTTTCCCTCGGCAAAAAGCTTTATTACGCAAAAATAATGGGAGACAATACTATGTCATGCGCTACATGCCATGTCTACAGCGTCGGCACGTATGCTTATTGCGGAAAAAAAGGGGGCATTAACGATTCGTTGAATAACGTCAGGGAAAAAATAGCGATAAAAAATAAGATTCATCATAAAAATTTCACCCTGAGGGATATAACAATAAGATGCTTTAAATATATAGGCGGTAAGCCTTTAACGGACAAAGAAATCCATGCCCTTGACGAATATATAAGGACGTTAAAGTAACCGCGATATAAAATAAGTGGATATAAAAAAGACCTTAATAGCGTATAACCCGAAATCAGGAAGGTTCTCTAAGGAAAAGCTTTCCTATATATTAAGCTATTTAAAAAATAAAGGAATCTATTCCGAAGGACTTGATTTAACCGAAAAATACGTAGATAAAGAATTTGCCTCGCGTTTTGACGCGGTTTTAGTGGCAGGCGGCGACGGAAGCCTTAATTCCGTCGTGAACAGGCTTGTCTTTACGGATATCCCCGTCGCCCAATTGCCGATAGGAACAGTAAACCTTTTTTGCCTTGAAAACAAGACGCCGTTCAGCCTTCCAGCCGCCCTTAACGAAATCATTTATAAATACCGGCCCCTAAGAATCCCTCTTGGCAAGGCAAATGACCAATATTTTCTTGAAATGGCGGGGATAGGGTTTGACGCCTTTTTAGTGAAAATAATGGAAGAAAGGTTAGGCATTAAATCGCAGAAAAGGCATTTTTTTGATAATTTCTTTAAGTATCTTTCATTTATTATAAATATTATTAAAATGGCGGGAAAATACGGGTTCGGTGATATTTCCCTCGAAAATTTAAGCAAGGGAAATTTTTATCATGCGAACCAGATTATTGTATCGAATATCAAAAGGTACGGAGGCCCATTTGTAATATTTCCCGATAATTCAATCCTTGACATAAATTTTCGTATTATATTAATGGAAAATTTAAAAGGCAGATTTGACGTAATTCTGTCAATATTAAAATCCTTTATATTTTATGAAAAATATCGTTCCAACGAGGATTTATACCAGGAAGCTGAAAGCGTTTATATATCCTCTGCTGTTCCCTCGATGAACAATAGTATTTTTTTCCAGCTTGACGGAGAATATGCCGGAAGGCTCCCCGTAAAGATTAAAAAGGTGAAAGATGCCGTTACTATGCTCATAAATCCCGGGCAAATATCCGCTTAGACGAGACAAAAAAATATATTGACAAGGCCCTTTAAATTTTGATAATATTAGAATTTCAAATTTAATGAAACGAGGGGATCTTTTTGCCTTGCTGGCGTAGCTCAATGGTAGAGCAGCTGATTTGTAATCAGCAGGTTGCGGGTTCGATTCCCATCGCCAGCTCCACCATTAATTTCGTCAGTGGATAAAATCAAATAATTTTACAGGTTGCGGAGAGGTGCCCGAGCGGCTAAAGGGAACAGACTGTAAATCTGTCGGCGCGAGTCTACGGAGGTTCGAATCCTCCCCTCTCCACCAGTTTGAAAGTTCAATTATTGGAGTCGTCTTAGCGTGAAGAGGGTCAAAGCAGGGATCACGACCGAAGGGAGTCATCCTCCCCTCTCCACCAGTTTGAAAGTTCAATTATTGGAGTCGTCTTAGCGTGAAGAGGGTCAAAGCAGGGATCACGACCGAAGGGAGTCATCCTCCCCTCTCCACCAGTTTGAAAGTTCAATTAT
>JAKAPT010000076.1 GCA_021806885.1 bacterium
CCGATCTCCTCGCCACCTTGATTAAAAATTCGAGGGAAGGGTTGTAATCGCCGCTTTCGAGCCTGCTTATATTGCTCTGCCTGGTTCCTATCCTTTCCGCAAGTTCTTTCTGTGAAAGGCCCCGGTTTATCCTTGCCTTTATTATTTCCCTGATTATCCGGTATTCAGGTTCAAGCCGTTCGAATTCGTTTAAAACGGCAGGGTCTTTCAATAATTCTTTTTTAATGTTTTTCCATGAACCGGTTATTTTTTTATTCATTTTTCCAACAAGACAAATAATTTCAGGCTACCTTAAGGCACCCGTTTCGGCATGATTTTTTAGAAAAAGAAATCCGTATGCTCGTGTTAAGGGACTGGGCAAGTTTTAAAAGGGTCTCCAGCGTCAGGTTGCCTTCCCCGCTTTCTATCTGTGAAATGAACTGCTGGGAGACGTTCATTCTTTTGGCAAGCTCGGACTGGGTCAGTTTATGCTCGTCCCTCGTTTCGGCTATTTTTTGGGCAAGGGCCGCTTTAATCCTTTCAAATTCGTATGCTTCTTTGAATTCGGGATTCTTTAGTTTTTCTTTAAAGTGCTTCTCCGCGCTTTCCAATTTAATCTTCATAATTTTCCTCTTTTACTATATTCGTCTGATATTCTTCAATAAGCTTCTTTCTTTTAAGGGATAACGCAATATCTTTTTCCGGTATCTCGTTAGTCTTCTTCTTTATGGCGTGGACAAAAACGACGGTTTCCTTTAAAAAGAAGAAGTAAAACAACCTGTTTGCCTTTGGCCTGAGCTCGTAAATCCCGTCTTTCACAAAATCGGCCAACGGGCGTCGGAGATTATGGCCCTGCTTTTTCAATTCATTGATATAGGCAAAAACTTTTGCCTGCTCGCCTAAGGGCAATTCATCTATGAATTCTTTAACTGGGGAATCCCCCCCTGTCGTCAACAAAATACCAAATATTCATAGGTATCCTATATATTAAGTTTACAAGTTATAACTTGTGTTGTCAAGTTGTTATTTTCTATATATTTCTAAAGGCGGCTATTTACTCCAAACCTCGTTCACGGCTTTCCTGAGCGTGTCCGGCACTAAATGACTATACCGTTTCGTCATTTGCGTCGTCCGGTGGCCCAGGAGTTCGCCGGTTATGTAAAGCGACGTGCCGTTCATTACCATCTTAGACGCGAACACGTGCCTGAGGTCGTGGATGCGCAGGTCTTTTAGCCCGGCGTTGCGGCAGGCGGTCTTGAAGGAATGCTTGAAATCGACGATTTTCTTGCCTCCGTTATTAAACACGTGCGAACAGCCGTCAACCTTCCCTATGCCCTCCAAAAGCCCCTTTAGAGGTGCGGAAACGGGCACGTAGCGGTCATGCCTGGTTTTGGTTGCCTTAATAGCGACGACGCCGTTGTCAAGGTCCACGTCGTCCCATTTTAAATTAAGGGCCTCGCCCTTACGACAGCCTGTATAGATTAAAAACATTATTATGTCCTTAGTAAGCTTATTGGTGGCCCCGGCAACCAGCTTCGCTATATCCTCGTCGGAAAGGGTCTTTAACCTGGAGAGTTCGTTTAGTTTCTTAACCCCCTCGCAGGGATTCTTATCGATATACTTCTTTTCTATGCAGTAATTGAAAAAATTCCTGAGGATTGCAATTTCGTAGTTGACGGAACGGAAATTTATTTCGGCTTCCCTTTTCCCCTCGTTTTTTTCGAGGGACATAAGTTCGAGCTTCCTTTCGAGCTGGTAGCTCCTTATGTCAGGCATTGCTATACCGTTAAGGCGCTTGCTACCTAATGCCGGAAGGAAATGATTTGAGGCGGTCCTTTTTCTCACGTCCGGGACGGCCTGGGCCTTTAAATATTCTTCCCATAGTATAGGAAAGTTTCCTATACTTTTTTTCTTTAAGGCGGGGATTTTATTTTCTTCCCTCGCTAAATCCGTCTGCCTTGCCTCGGCGATAACGTGATAATATCTTTAGATTTGTTTTTTGCCAGCACTACGATTTCGCCCCTGTATTCGTGGTCCACAATACCGCCTTTTATTTCTACGCCCTTTACGGCTAACCCCGACTTTTCTTTAATAACCGCCGCGTAGCCTATCGGAAACTCCATTTTAAAGCCGGTATGTGCGATTATAATGTTCCCATAAACAACGAATAGTAATATTAACCTGTTCCGGCGCGGCAATACCATGGAATGACCCTGCCACTTTTCGAGGCTCTTTTAAACCGTTTCTTTGAAATAATTACGAAAGAATTATCTTATTCCCGGTGGTGGAAAATAGGCAATGAGAGGTATAATAAAATAAACTCCTTATTGAAAGAATTTATTGAATACTATACTTCCAAAAACGATATAGTCCGTTATTATACCGTAAATTATGACCTGCTTACCGAATTTGCGACGAAATTGAAATTTTTCAAAGGATTTGTTAAATGCGGGTTTAATCTAAGAAAAGTAATGGAACTTCTTAAAGATGTTCCGTTAGTTATAAATATTGGATCGGGAAAAACTGGGACGAAGCCCATCGGTAATAATGAATTAAAATAATATTCTAATGTTTTACTCTTAAAGACCTGCCCGTTTCAACAAAACTTTTATGAACTTGCATATTCATAAACTCGCCTGCTGTCCAGATTGCCGCCGGTCCAACGGCTACACCGTTAAAAGTATTGAGGCACCCACAATTGCCAACTTTTTGCCCTGGTATTATCACCCATTTTCTGCCATTCCAGTGAATGGCAAGAGGTCCTCCGCCTGTACTGTCATGGCGGCCAACCGCCCACACATTGTTGCCCCATGCGGAGATGCTATATAGCTGATTATTCTGACGAGGTATGTTCGGACTTGGAACTTTTCGCCATATATATCCGTTCCATTGTTCAATAAGCGTCAGGTAGTGCTTTCGTGGAAACGGACGGTAGGTTCCTGCAGCCCAGACATTATGAGGCGAAATGGCAACAGCAGAGTATAAAACATTTTCATACCGGCTTGCATTTGGCGAGCGTATGCGAATCCAGCGATGTCCGTTCCATTGTAATATCAAAGTTCGATTAGCCTCGCCGTTCCAGTAATGCCCCACTGCCCATATATCATGGGAATTGACGGCTGCAATACCTGAAAGCGCGTTCACGGTTATCCGCTGATGAAAATGACCGTCCGGTCGGACAAACGATGAGCTTCTGTCAGGATCAGGACTGGGGACTATTTTCCATCCATAGCCGTTCCAATGTTCTATCAATGTATGTCCTGTATGCTCGAATTGAAGATTTTGAAAGGAAATTTTGGAATTGTAGTAGCCCCCCACGGCCCACGCGTCGTTTGGTCCCAGTACAGCAATATCAAAAAGGGTGTCGGCCTTCCCCTTGTTTGGCGTAGGAACTACTCTCCATTTTAATCCATTCCAGTGTTCAGCAAGCGTTCTGAAAGTAAGGTTGGGCCACCCGGCATCACTCGGCGCATAGGTGCCAACCGCCCAGACATCATTTACTCCTTTGCCCGCCACGCCAAAAAAGTGCGCCCAACCCGCGGATGGGTTTGGTGTAAAAACATACACCCATCTTCTACCATTCCAGTGAATGGCGAAGGTGCGATCGGTGGTACTAATTTGATAAGCGCCTACCGCCCAGAAGTTGCCGGGATATATCAATCTGACGGCATCCAATCCGCTTCTTCTCCCTGGCTCCGGAATGCGGACAGAGTGCAGCCACGATGGTTTATTAATATGCCCGGATGCTTTCAGATTTTTAGGTATAAAAACTGCAAGATATACGAAAACAGGAATAAAAGATATATAAATTAATGTATAAATTTTGTTGATTTTCATATAGTTACTTTTAATGAAGTTGTAATAAATTAATTTAATCTTACCCTTCTCAAATAAATTATACTATCATATTTAAATAATTTATAATTATTTTAAAACAGGATTAGACCATTAAAACCATTATGATAATGAATACGTAAATTATGCATAGCATGTCTTCTATATTAAGGCAATATGAAAAATGAAAATTTAGGCAAAAATTGCGTATTCCATAAATTTGTATTATGCAGGCTTAAGAATAAACTCTTTTCCGGCTTTAGTCGTTACTTTTATTACGGGTGCGAACAAAATAAAATCTTCGTGAAAATTAACCCTCACGTTTCCCCCGAAGGACGAATTATCTCCCAGAGCTATATGAATGGAACCGAATATCTTTTCGGCTTCTAAAATATTAAGGATATTTTTAGCTTCTTTATTTGTGCCTATTCCTAGCTCGGCTATATTTGAAATAAGATTATTATTTTTAATCGAATCTATAAATGATTATAATGTTCCCATAAATTAATACAACCCGCATAGGTGGATTCGGGATATGCAAATATCCCGAAATTATTGTAAAATAATAATAAATTCAACCTGAAATCATTTTACGGGGGTTTTGTATCCCGAGAAAAAAGTATCTGATTTATTTTATTTTTCGAAAGTTAATTCTAAAAAGTCTTTGGGGGTCAAAATAAGAGTATTTTTTAATTTCTTATTGTAAAAAGTTAAAAAATCTTTTGTGTTTCCCGTGATAAAAAAATCTATATCGTGATAAACGGCCGAAGATAAAATTATCCTATCGTTTTCGGGAAGGTTCTTTGCAAATTCGTAATAAACATCAACGT
>JAKAPT010000023.1 GCA_021806885.1 bacterium
CCATCTTCCATAATGTTCACCAGTTCCACATCACCCCCGTCGAATTGAAGAGACGGTCTAATTTCATCGAGTACCTTTGATACCTTATCTTTATCTAAAGCCATTAATCCTCCTTTTTTCAACCGCTATTTTTTCGGATAAAACAACCGCTTCCTTATTAAAATGATATCATCAAACATACTTAATGTCAAGGATTTCAAACTCCTTAACGCCGTTTGGAACCTTGATTGCAACCTCTTCCCCTTTGCATTTTCCTATAAGCGCTTTTCCTATCGGAGAGTTGATCGATATCTTGTTTTCCTTTATGTCGGATTCCGTGTCCCCGACGATTTTATAAGATAATTCCTTTTCCGAATTGAGGTCTAAAAGCCTGACAGAGGCCCCAAACACAATTTTCTCTTCGCATATCTTTGAAATGTCTATAACCTGAGCCCTTGAAATCTTATCCTCAAGGTCCCTTATCCTGCCTTCAAGGAAACCCTGCCTTTCTTTTGCCGCGTGGTATTCCGCGTTTTCAGACAGGTCCCCGTGGGCCCTCGCTTCTTCAATAGCCCTGATATTCGCCGGCCTTTCCACTGATTTCAGGTTCTTTAATTCCCTGACTATTTTGTCATAACCTTCCCTTGTTATGGGAAAAGAATTTATGCCTGCCAATTACCGTACCCCCCTTTACTTATTTTTATTCTTGTCTTTGTAATAATCCTGCAGGGCCTTAACCGAAATATTATTTTCTTTAAGCGCCTTTATCGCCATGCAAACGGCCTGGGCCCCCCTCATCGTAGTATAGTACGGAAGAGAGTACTCTATGGCGCTCCTTCTTATCACATAGGAATCCTCAAGCGACTTCATCCCCCTTGGGGTATTGAATATCATGGATATTTCCATATTTTTCAGGGCGTCTATTATGTGGGGCCTGCCCTCTTTGACCTTGTTGATTTTTTGATTTTTTATGTTAAGGCCGCTAAGGTATTCGGATGTTCCCCCGGTGGCAAGTATGCCGAACCCCATATCAATAAGGGACGGGGCAATCTTCTTTAGATACTTCTTGTCCTCATCCTTCACGCTTATGAAAACATTTCCGGACAGGGGCAGGTTCTGGCCGGCCGCTATCTGGGATTTGGCGTAAGCCATTCCAAAGCTTTCATCTATTCCCATGACTTCTCCGGTTGAACGCATCTCCGGGCCTAGAATCGGGTCGACGTTGGCAAATTTAGAAAACGGGAAGACGGCCTCCTTCACGCAAAAATAGCCGATATCGAAGGACCTTCCAAGACCGAAGGATTTAATGCTTTCTCCAAGCATTATCCTCGTGGCGAGCTTGGCAATCTGGACCCCGGTGGCCTTCCCCACGAACGGAACGGTTCTTGACGCCCTGGGGTTAACCTCTATGATGTATATATCATTGTCTTTTACCGCGTACTGAATATTTATAAGCCCTATCACGTTAAACTCGAAACAGATTATTTCGGTTATATCCTTTATCTTCTCAATAATATCCGCGGGAAGAGAAAAAGCCGGAAGGGAGCAGGCGCTGTCGCCCGAGTGGACGCCGGCCTCTTCGATATGCTCCATTATCCCCGCTATATAGACATTTTTAAGGTCGCAGAGGGCGTCCACGTCCACTTCAATGGCGTCCTCGAGAAATTTATCTATAAGGATTGGAAATGAAATATCCTGGCTCGAAATCTTCCCGATATAGTTAAGAAGGCTGCGTTCATTGTGTATGATTTCCATGGCCCTGCCGCCCAGAACGTAGGAAGGCCTCAAAAGGACCGGAAATCCCATTCCGGTCGAGGTCCTGTAAACCTCTCCATCGCTGAAGGCAAGGGCGCTTTCCGGTTGATTCAGCCTGAGCTTTTTAATCACCTTTTTGAATTTGTCCCTGTCCTCGGCAATATCGATGTATTTATAAGATGTTCCAAGTATCTCCATTTTCCGGGAATCAAACTCCTTCGCGAGCTTAAGGGGGGTCTGCCCTCCAAATTGCAAAATCACGGGAGGACTTGATTCAAGCCTCGAAATCCCGTTGACGTCTTCAAACGTAAGGGGCTCAAAATAAAGACGGGTCGAGGTGTCGTAATCCGTCGAAACGGTTTCGGGATTGCAGTTCACCATGATTGAAGAATATCCTTTTTCCTTCAGGGCAAAAGCGCAGTGGACGCAGCAATAATCGAATTCTATTCCCTGTCCAATCCTGTTAGGGCCGCTCCCCAGGATAACGGCCTTCCTGCCCTCCAGGGGGGCTATCTCGTCAAACCTGTCGAAGGATGAATACATGTAGGGGGTCGAGGCCTCGAATTCCGCGGCGCAGGTATCCACTTTCTTGTAGTGCCTGTTTATGCCGTTTTCCTCACAGACGTTTTCTATGCGTCTTTCAATTTTATTCAGGAACAAAAGGATATTGACATCTTTCTTCAGGTACTCTTCACTGGTGATATGGGAGCCGTCGTCCTTCCGCGCCGCCAATTTAGCGATTCCCCTGTTGGAGAAACCCAATTCCTTGGCTTCCCTTATAATGTCAGTTTCTTTATCGATATTTTCGATAAAAAACAGCCTCTTTTCAAAATCGGTAATAATCTTGACCTGGTTTAAAAACCACCTGTCGATCTTCGATATTTCATGTATCTCGTCAACGCTAACGCAAAGCCTTAAGGCGTCCGCTATTAAAAAAAGTCTTTTATAATTATTATTTTTTAAAAGGGATTTCACTTCCTCTCTTATAGCGTCCTGTTTATTCGCGTCTTTTTTATCGCCGTAAGAGAGGTCCAGGCCATAGAGGGATTCTATTCCATGATATCCGTTTTCCAGGGACCTTGCAGCCTTCTGAATGGATTCGCAAAAGGTCCTGCCTATTGCCATAACCTCTCCTACCGATTTCATATGGGTGGTCAAATTTCTGTCTGTCTGAGGAAATTTTTCAAAAGCAAAACGGGGGATCTTCGTCACGACATAATCTATTGAGGGCTCGAAACACGCCAGGGTTCTTTTTGTAATGTCATTGGTTATTTCATCGAGGGTGTAGCCGACCGCAAGCTTTGCCGCAATTCTTGCTATTGCGAAACCCGTGGCCTTGGAGGCAAGGCTTGAGCTTCTTGAGACCCTGGGGTTCATTTCAATGACAAATACTTCCTCTCCATCGGGATCCAGGGCAAACTGAATATTCGAGCCGCCGGTTTCCACGCCTATTTCCCTCATGATTCTTATGGAATAATCGCGTATCTTCTGAAGGTCTTTATCGTTAAGCGTCTGAACCGGAGCTATGGTAATCGAATCCCCGGTATGAATCCCCATGGGATCAAAATTTTCTATGGAACAGATGATGATGGTGTTGCGGTTTTTATCCGTCATGACCTCGAGCTCGACCTCTTTATATCCTATGACGGATTTTTCTATCAATATCTCGGAAATAGGGCTAAGATTGATGCCGTTTAGGGCTATCTCGGCAAATTCTTCTATATTATAGGCGATGCCTCCGCCCGTTCCGCCGAGGGTAAAGGAGGGGCGTATTATGGCGGGAAATCCGACTGATTTCTGGACGTTAAATGCCTCTTCCATGTTTGTCGCAAAGCCGCCGTTTAAAACGGGGATGCCGATTTTTTCCATGCTTTGCTTGAAATATTCCCTGTCCTCGGCCTTTTTAATGGCATCGATATTCGCTCCAAGAATTTTAATTCCATAATTATCGAGTATGCCCTCTTGGTATAGTTCAATTGTGAGGTTAAGGGCCGTCTGCCCCCCAAGCGTGGGAAGTATGGCGTCCGGCCTTTCCTTTTTAATTATTTCGATTAAAAATTCCTTTTTAAGAGGTTCGATGTAGGTTTTATCGGCATAGTCCGGATCGGTCATTATCGTGGCGGGATTTGAATTTACGAGTATTACCTCGTATCCCTCCTCGAGAAGCGCCTTTGCCCCCTGCGTCCCCGAGTAGTCAAACTCCGCGGCCTGGCCGATAATAATCGGACCCGAACCTATTATAAGAATTTTTTTAATATCTTCCCTTTTCGGCATGATAAAATTTTTTTACGGCTCCTGGCAGTAGCCTTTAAGGCCCGCCTTATTTAATTCCGATATGGCCTTTCTATATTCCTCTTTCGTTATTTTCCTGTTAATCCGCTCGTCGAACTCTGCTTTATAAGCGGGGAAATACTGGTTCATCAGGCTGACGCAGGCGTCTTTCCCTATTTCGTTTCCGATAAACCTGAAGGAATCCGCATAACCGCTCAAATTCTCCGGCAAAACAAGATGCCTTATTATCATTCCCGAAACCGCTATTCCGTTTTCGTCCAGGACAAGGTTCCCAGCCTGTTTACGCATCGCTTCCAAGGCAAGCTTGTTATGACGGACATAATCTTTAACCCCTGAATACCTTAACGAATGGGCATCATCGGAATATTTTATATCGGGTAAATAGATGTCCACGATACTCTCAAGAAGCCGTAACAGTTCGACGTCTTCATATCCTGAACTGTTGTAAACCAGCGGTATTGAAAGCCCTTCCCTTTTTGCGATGAAAAGCGCGTGAGCCACGAAAGGCATAAAATGCGATGGGGTGACAAGGTTTATATTGTGCGCGCCCCTTTCCTGCAACCTTACCATATCCCGGGCAAGCCCGGAAACGCTGTAAATTTTGCCGTTGCAAAACCTGCTTATCGGATAATTTTGACAAAACTTGCATTTTAAAGAACAGCCGGAGAAGAATATCGCTCCGGATCCATTTGTCCCGGAAATCGGGGGTTCTTCTCCAAAATGTAGGTTAATACTGGCAATTTTTAATTTATCCCCCGCGCCGCATATGCCCTTTTCCCCTCTAAGCCTTTTCGCTCCGCACTTTCTGGGACACAACCCGCACTGGCTCATTAAGGAATAAAGCTTTTCAATTCTTAAAGAAAAGTCCCTGTCAGAAAGCCCGAGATAGGAAGGAAAATTTCTTAAACTGCCCTGGCTTTGTTTTCTAAGCATAAGTCTTTGAATTCTGAAAAAAGATACCTAGAATCTCTCGGTCCCGGCGAGCTTTCAGGGTGATATTGAACGGAAAATGCCTTAAGCTTCTTATTTCTAAGCCCCTCTACAGTATTGTCGTTAAGGCTGATATGGGTTAAATCCGCGGCCGCGGGAAGACCGCCCCCTTTTTCGGACAGGTCGACGCAAAAGCCGTGGTTTTGAGATGTAATTTCAACGGCGGAGGTCTTCAGGTTTTTAACGGGATGGTTTATTCCATGGTGCCCGAATTTTAACTTATACGTATTAAATCCGAGGGAGAGGCCCAACAGCTGGTGTCCGAGACAGATGCCGAAAACCGGTTTTTCTCCCAGGATGCTTTTTATCGTTTCTATTTCTTCCTCCATCGTTTTTGGGTCCCCCGGGCCGTTCGACAGAAGAATCCCGTCGGGCCTCGTCTGGAGTATGTCTTTCTTCGAGAATAGGTTGGGAACCACGGTAACATTCGCCCCAAGTTCATTCAGGCACCTTATCGTGTTTTGCTTTATGCCGTAATCGATAATCGTAACGTTGAAAACAGGGTTTAAAGCCTCTTTCATGTAAACTTTTTTCGTGGATACGTTACCCGCAAGATTTAATCCCTCCATTCTTGGCAGGGAATCAAGCTTCTTCCTTATATAGGTTATTCCGGCCTCCCTGGGGGCGATATAAGCGTTAACGGACCCCCTTTCCCTTAGAATAATGGTAAGGTGCCTTGTGTCGAAACCCGAAACAATCGGAATTCCATATTCGTTCAAAAATCCGGAAAGGCTTTTTAACGAGCCGTAATGGGAAAAATTTTCCACGTAATTCTTTGTTACTACTCCGGATAACCACACCCTTTCAGATTCAAAATCGGTATTGTTTATCCCGTAATTTCCGATCATGGGATACGTAAAAACGACTACCTGGCCGTTATACGAAGGGTCCGTAATAAGTTCCTGGTAGCCGTTCATCGCCGTGTTGAAAACTATTTCCCCTCCGGATTCCATGGTGCCGCCCTCATAAAACCCCTCGAAATAATTTCCGTTCTCGAGCATAAGAATGGCTTTTTCCTTTAAAGACTTTTTCATCTTAATTCGCGCTTATCACATTCCCCGAAACTATGACGTAAACGGCTATCCCTGTAAAATCCATACCAATGAACGGGGAATTTTTGCTTAACGATTTAATTTTATTTTCGCTGAATTTCCATTTTTTCCTGACGTCAACTATTGTAATGTCCCCGGCATAACCCTCTTTTATTCCTCCCCTGCCGGAAAGGTTAAGAATCCTCGCGGGATTCTGAGAAACAAGCCTTGCTATATCATGGAGGAAAAGCCTCTTTTCCGCGTAAAGTTTAAAAGTAAGGGGAAGAAGCGTCTGGAGGCCTATTATTCCAAACGGCGCATTGTCAAGCGTCGTATCTTTCTCGTCTTCGCTGTGCGGGGCGTGATCGGAAGCGATGACATCTATGGTTCGGTCAACCAACCCTTCCTTAACGGCCAGTATGTCCCGCCCGGTCCTTAAGGGGGGGTTTATTTTGGCATTTGTATTGTAATTTAACAGCGATTCTTCGGTCAGCGTAAAGTAATGCGGGCATGTCTCGCACGTAACATCCACTCCCTCCTTCTTTGCTCTTCTAATGACGTCCACGGAGCCGGCGGTCGAAACATGGGCTATATGCAGCTTCGCGCCGTAATACTTTGCGAGTCCGATGTCCCTTTCTATGGCAATCTCTTCGGCTATGGACGGGATTCCGGCCACGCCCAGGGCCTGGGAAGTAAACCCTTCGTTCATGACGCCCTTTCCCCTGAGGGACAAGTCCTCGCTGTGGGATATTACCGGCAAACCGAAGGTCTTTGCGTATAACATTGCCCTCGCGAGAAGGGAGGTATCGCTCACGGGATTTCCATCATCGCTTATCGCGACAGCCCCCGATTCCTTTAATTCTCCTATATCCGAAAGATTTTCACCCTTAAGCCCCCTCGATATCGCTCCAATCGGAAAGAGATTAATAAGCCCGGCTTCTTTCGATTTGTTTATGATATAGTTGTTTACCGACGCCGAATCGTTGGGTGGATTGGTGTTGGGCATGCAGCATATGGAAGTAAAACCCCCCGACACGGCGGCTTCCATACCGGATTTTATTGTCTCTTTGTATTCATAGCCGGGCTCCCTTAAATGGACGTGCATGTCGATAAGGCCCGGAAGAACATAAAGCCCGTCGGCGTTTATAATTTTAATATCGGCCGAACGGCTTTTTTTAAAATCCCCGGTTCCATTCCCCGCGCCCCTTATTATTCCGTCTTCAATACATATATCCCTTTTTACCTCCGTGCGGGAAAGCGGGTCGGCAACGATTCCATTTTTTATTATAAGCCGTTTCATATGACAATTAATTATTAGTAAATTAAATATCCGGTTCCAGGCTTTTTTGGACCCCCAGAAGCATGTATAGGCAGGCCATCCTCACGGCAATACCGTTTTCCACCTGTTTGAATATGAATGTCTTATCTCTGTTTATTATGCTTCCGGATATCTCCACGTCCCTGTTCACGGGCCCGGGGTGAAGAACCATTACGCCCTTTGACGCCAAAGAAAGAAGTTCGGGGGTTAGCTTAAAAAAATTCCTGTATTCTTCTATTGACGGAATAAAATGATATCCGGCCCTTTCTTTCTGGATTCTTAGCATTATTATTACGTCAGCGTTTTTTACCGCTTCCTTGAAACCTTTTGCTATTCTTACATTCGGGATATCTTTAAACCCTGTAACCGGCAGGAGCGAATAGGGGCCGTAGATATATATATCGGCGCCAAGCATGGACAACCCGAATATGTCGGACCTCGCGACCCTCGAATGCGATATATCCCCTATTATCGCGACTTTAAGGGACGATATATCCTTTTTTTCTTCCATGACCGTCATAATGTCGAGAAGGGTCTGCGTGGGATGTTCATTTATGCCGTCCCCCGCGTTTATAACCGACGCCTTTGTAATTTTAGATATAAAATAAGGGGCGCCGGATTCATGGTGCCTTATTACAAACGCATCCGGCTTCATGGACTCAAGATTAAGGATGGTATCCTTGAGGGTCTCGCCTTTTGTGACCGAGCTCTGCGAGATCGCGATATTAAGAGAATCGGCGCTGAGCCTTTTCTGGGCAATCTCAAACGATGACCTCGTCCTTGTAGAGGGTTCGTAAAAAAGGTTTATAACCGTTTTTCCCCTGAGCGTAGGAACCTTTTTTATATCTTTAAGGGAAATCTTTTTAAATTCTTTAGCCGTTTCAATGAAAGAATATATATCCGATTTTGTAAGGTCCTTAATTGAAATGAGGTCTTTTTTCAAACTCATCGGGGTCGCTGAGATTATTTTTTAATAACTTTTTTTACCGATTTTTCTTTTCCTTCGATATTAACGTAAATTATTTCTTTTTTCGCGGCACGCACTTTTTTTCCTGTAAAGTCGGGACAGATCGGAAGCTCACGCCCGCCCTTGTCGATAAAAACCGCGAGTTTTATGCTCTGCGGCCTCCCAAAGTCAAAAATCTGGTCTATCGCGGCCCTGACGGTCCTGCCGCTCATGATGACATCGTCCACGAGGATAACTATCTTTCCGTTTACGTCAAAAGATAACTCGGTGCTCCCTACGGATTTCTTTACATTGAAAGGATCGTCCCTGTAGAGGGTCATATCTATGAAGCCGGTCTCGCAAAGGATTCCAAACTTTTTTTTAATCTCGTCCCTTATAAATCCAGCTATAGGCACCCCGCCTTCCTTAATCCCGATTATAGACACGTTGTTAAAATCAAGGGGTTCCCTTAATATGTCATCCGTGAGGCCGAGTAAAATTTCTTTGGTGGCGAAATTATCAAAAAGAAGTACTTCTTCCAATGGTCATCCCTTGTCTTTAAAATTGCATTCGGGAATTGCCTTGAAAAACCTTTTGTAATATATATCGAGGTGATTTTTAGGGTTCCATGAAAAATATGTGATAAATGCTTGTCCGACAATATCTTTGTATGGGACAAATCCCCAAAACCTTGAATCGAAGCTGTTATCCCTGTTATCCCCCATAACGAATACCTCGCCGCGGGGCACTATTACAGGTCCGTAATTATCCCTCGGGGAATCGTAGGCCGGCAAAATCCGTTTGGAGGTACGCTCGGCATATTTGCAGTTATACACCTGCCCGTTTATATAGACCCTGCTGTTTATTATCTGCACGCTTTCTCCCGGCACCCCTATAACCCTTTTTATGAAATCGATGCCCGGGTGCAGGTCGTATTCTCCAGCTTCCGGAAATTTAAAAACTATCACCTGCCCCGTTTTTGGCTTTGAAACCGGAATAACCAAACCCGTGAAAGGGACTCTAATTCCATATTTAAATTTGGCGACCAGGATATGGTCCCCGGGTATCAGGGTAGGCTCCATGGAACCCGACGGGATCTTAAACGCCTGAACGACAAAGGTCCTGAAGAAAAGCGCGATAATAACTGCAAGTATTATCGCTATAAGATAGTCGAATAAAATCTTTTTTTTCATAAATCAAGATTGAAAAACAATTTATTTAATACAAAATTATAGCATTTTTTTTATTTTAAGTCTATAAATTTAAGGGATAGGCAAATAATTGGACATATCAAGCCTCTATGATATTATTATAACATGCTTCCTAAACACAATCCCCAATTTGCCGAAAAGAGTTATTATAAATGGATCGTCCTTGTAATCTCCGTAATGGCCTCTTTCATGGCCATACTCGACGTCAACATAGTTATCGTGGCCCTTCCAAAGATGATGGCGGTTTTCGGCGTCAACGTGGTAACAATCGACTGGGTTATGATCGCCTTTACCATAACTTACTCGATAGTCATTCTCCTCACCATATACGCAAGCCGCAAATACGGCCTGAAAAAATCGTTCATAATTTCTGTTTTGGTTTTCACTGCGGGATCTGCCGTTTGCGGCCTGGCTCCGACTTATAAGATACTCGTATTATCAAGGATCGTGCAGGGAATAGGGGGCGCCGGCCTTATTCCTATTTCCCTGAACCTTATCGCGAAATATTTCAGGTTGGAGGAAAGGGGAACGGCCATGGGGGCGTGGAATATCGGCATCATGGTCGCGCCCGCTATAGGGCCCATGCTTGGAGGCTATTTTGTAGATTATGTCGATTGGAGATGGATATTTTATTTCAACGTTCCGGTAGGGATATTGCTCGTTATCTCAACAATGATTTTTCTGGAAAATGATATTCCCCCGAAAAAATTTAATAAAAAATTCGATTTTATAGGATTTATCCTGATATCGATATTTCTTGGCACTCTTATCTATGTTTTGAACGAGGGGCAAACCCTTGAATGGAACTCCGGAATAATAAGGATAAACGAGTTAATAAGCGGGGTATCGTTACTATTGTTTATTATATACGAGCTTATGACCTCAAGGCATTTAATGGATTATTCCCTGTTTAAAAGCAATAATTTCATAACCGGGAATATCGTGAGTATAATAAGAGCCGCGGGAATTTTCAGCACCCTTTTTCTGCTTCCCATTTTTATACAGAATGTTATGAATTACAACGCAATGCACGCCGGGTTCCTGATGGTGCCGTTCGCGATCGCGGTGGCCGTTTCTTCTCCCGTCGTAGGAAAGCTTTCCGATAAATTCGGGCCAAGGTATTTTCTCGCCCTGGGAATGCTCTTTTTTGGATTTTCCAATTTCCTTCTCGGAAATATATCGCTGCAGACCACCGTCAACTTCATAATATATGACCAGTTCTTAAGAGGGCTGGGGGTGGGATTTATAAACGCTCCCGTTATGATGGCCGTCATAAATTCCCCGCCGAAACCTGAACAGATTCCGGACGCTTCGGCGATGTACAACGTCATTTTCCAGCTCGGGGCATCCTTCGGCGTGGCCTTCGTAGGGGAAGAACTAGCGGTAAGGCAGGCATATCATCTAACCCAATACGCGAGGGACGTGAAATATAATTTTTACCCGTATAAGCATATCATAAATGTTTTCTCGTCCGGCCTTACTAAAAATGGAGGCTCCGTTTTCAGGTCTTTTCATTCTAACTCTTTAAGAATGTTCGATTATTTTGTTAATATCCACTCGGAAATAGCGGCTTTCGGAGATATATTCTACATGATGGGATATCTGTTCATAGGAGGGGCCGTTATTGCGCTTTTAGTAGGAAACGCCGGCAGCAAAAAATAAAAATCTTAAACCTTCAGCACCGAAAGGAAGGCCTCCTGGGGTATTTCCACGGACCCTATATTTTTCATTTTCTTCTTGCCTTCCTTCTGTTTTTCGAGGAGCTTCCTCTTCCTCGTGATATCGCCGCCGTAACACTTGGCAAGGACGTTTTTCCTTAACGCTTTTATTTCTTCTCGCGCTATGATTTTTGAGCCTATCTGGGCCTGCAGAACCACCTCGAAAAGCTGCCTTGGTATAAGAGTTCTTAACTTTTCGACTATGTTCCTTCCCCTTTCGTAAGCCTTGTCCTTGTGCACTATGACGGAAAGGGCGTCGACCGGCTCCCTGTTGACCAGAATCTCGAGTTTTATCATATCCGAAGGCCTGTAGCCCATCAGTTCGTAATCGAAAGACGCGTAGCCCTTCGAAAGGGATTTAAGCTGGTCGTAGAAATCAAGCACTATCTCAGAAAGCGGCAGATCGTAAACAAGCTGGACCCTGTTTTTGGTAATGTATTTAAGCTCGACCTGCTGCCCCCTTTTTTCGACGCACAAATTTATTATCTTTCCCAGGTATTCCGAGGGAAGGTAGATGTTGGCCCGTATATAAGGTTCCTCGATGTAATCCACTTCCTGCATGGATATTTCCTTGGAAGGCGGAAATTTCATCGGGTTAAGCGCGGGCTTAACCTCGCCTGATCTGGTGATTATATTGTATAAAACCGTCGGAGAGGTGGATATAAGGTTCAGGTTATATTCCCTCTCTAGCCTTTCCACTATTATTTCCATGTGTAAAAGACCAAGGAACCCGCACCTGAAGCCGAATCCCAGGGCGAGGGAATTCTCGGGCTCGTACGAAAACGACGGGTCGTTTAATTTTAGCTTTTCGATGGAATCCTTGAGCTCGTGGTAATCGTCGGAATCTATTGGATAAATTCCGGCAAAAACCATGGGCTTGGGTTCCTTAAAACCCGGAAGGGGATTTTTGGCGGGTTTTGTTTTATGCGTAACCGTGTCGCCTATCTTGAACCTTCCGGCATCCTTTATATTCGCGATAATAAAGCCGACGTCCCCGGCGCTAAGGGAACCAAGCTCATTCATGTAAGGGCTGTAAACGCCGACCTTCTGGACCTCGTAAGTAGCGCCGGAGCTCATAAGCAAAATATCCTCCCCCTTCGACACCTTTCCGTCAAATATTCTTACAAGCGCCACGACTCCCTGGTAAGAATCAAACCAGGAATCAAAAATGAGCGCTTTTAAAGGAGATGATTTATCTCCTTCGGGGGGAGGAATCCTTTCTATAACGGCATCGAGTATTTCCTTAATGCCTATCCCCTCTTTCGCGCTGGCAAGTATCCCCCCCGACGCGTCAATTCCGACCACCTCTTCAATTTCTTTTCTGGTTTTATCGGAGTCGGCGCTGGGCAGGTCTATTTTATTTATAACGGGAATAATAGCGAGGTTCATGTCGGACGCGATATAAACATTGGCAAGGGTTTGCGCCTCAACCCCTTGGGTCGCGTCAACCACGAGAAGCGCGCCTTCACAGGCGGCCAGGGACTTTGAAACCTCATAGGAAAAATCCACGTGTCCGGGAGTGTCGATTAAATTTAGGGCAAATTGCTTACCGTTATGGGTGTAATTGAGCCTTACGGTCTGGGCCTTTATCGTTATGCCCCTCTCCCTTTCAAGCTCCATCTTGTCAAGGAATTGGGATACCTTTTCCCTTTCGGTTATCGCTCCGGTATAATCGAGGAATCT
The DNA here is from genome assembly GCA_021806885.1 of bacterium. Lineage (GTDB taxonomy): Bacteria > SZUA-79 > SZUA-79 > Acidulodesulfobacterales > Acidulodesulfobacteraceae > JAKAPT01. Next base: position 12,924 of record JAKAPT010000023.1, read on the forward strand.
GTCAGCAAGGGTTGACTTGCCATGATCGATGTGGGCAATTATTGAGAAATTTCTTATATTTTCGATTTTCATTAAGAAGTGAAAAAAAACGCAAGCAAAACAATAAGCCGGGTTCTGTATTAATCAGTCATTTCTCTATGCGAACAACCCGAAGGCCGTAATGAAACGAGCAGCCTCTAAGCCTTCCTATTTGTTCTTGCTCCTGACGGGGCTTGCCATGGAGACTATTTGCATAGCCTCCAGGTGAGCTCTTACCTCACCATTTCACCCTTACCCCGGAATAATCCGTGGCGGTATGTTTTCTGTTGCGCTTTCCTTAAGGTTACCCTCACCGGTGTAAATCGGCGTCATGCTCTGCGGAGCCCGGACTTTCCTCAAAAACCCCTTAAATGAAGGGTTCCCGCGACTGAATATTTTGCTTGCGCTATAAATTTATATAGATATAATAGCAATTTAAAGGGTTTTCGTCAATTACGCGCGGGCATATTTTTGCAAAAGTGGGGCTTTGAGCCGCGCTGGCCTTCGGCCGTGTCTGCCGGAGTGTCAGCACCGGCTCACATCGTCTATTGCGAGATTAGCCAAGGAATCCGCGCGCTTATTTTGTTCACGGGGAATGTGGGTAAAGGAGCAATGGGAAGCAACCATTTTTGAGAGACTTTTAGCTTCCCTGTAAAGAGGGATGATATTCGGACTTTTAACGGAATATTCACCTTTCATCTGTTTCACGAGAAGCAAAGAATCGGAAAAAAATTTAATCTCGTTCAGCTGGATAAGGGAATTATTCCCGATATTGTTTATTATGTATTTCAGGGCAATTATCAACGCCTTGTATTCGGCCTCGTTATTAGTGGTTATCCCTAAATATTCGTTTAGTTCCGCGAGGGCCATGCCCGCATTGTCTTCCATAAATATTCCGGCCCCCGCCTCCCCGGGGTTTTTTCTTGAGGCTCCGTCTATATACACTTTAAGGATCATTCCGGTTTATTCTCTTGCTCTATATATATTATTCTTGAGCAAACCGGGCACTGCATAAAAACGGCTCCCGATAAAAGCTGGTTATATTGCTGGGGAGGGAGCATCCTGTAACAGCCGGTGCATGCCCCGGTTTTTGCAACCGAAATTATAACTGGGAACTTATTGCTCTTTTTAATGACCTCATAGGTCTTGAAATAATCTGCCTTCACCTTTCCGGCAAGAAGCTTCCTTTTTTCAAGCAATTTCGCCTTTACCGATTCGAATTCCTTTTCTTCATTAGCGTATTTTCCTTCCATTTGCCCAAGACTTTCCGAAATTTTTTTAATTTCGTCCTCAACCCCGCCTAACCGGGTCTTAAGGTCGTCTCTTGAAGTTAAAAATGAAAGAAGCTCCTCTTCGCTTTTCTCCTTTAAAGCCTCCGCGTCCCTTGTGGATTTCTGCATTGCGTTGTATTCTTTGTTGGTCTTAATAAGTTTCTGCACATCCTTCATCTTATTGATTTTTTCCTCGTGGGACCTTATATTCAACTCGGCAGAGTCCGCCCTTTTTTGAACGGCCGTAAGTTCTTCCCTTAAAGCGTTAAGTTCCGATTGTTTCTTCACAAAAAAATCTTTCGTTGCTTTAATATCAATGTAGGCCTGTTTATGAGCCTCCTCGCCCGCGTTTAATTCCTTATCGATTTTTTGTATCTCCACCATTAAAGAAATATCGTTATTCAAACCTGCGCCTCCTTATATTTATTGTATGTAAAAACAGGGCCCTTCTCTTTATTTTCAAAAATGCCTATTCCCTTAAACTCCTTTAAAAGGATATCCTTCAGGATACCGGTGAAATATTTTTCCGTATCGAAATGGGAGAGGCTCGCAAGACAAATCCGATATTCAACTGCTTTTAATGCTTCGCTGTGCTTTAATTCCGAAGAAATGAGAGCGTCGCATCCTTTTCTGAAGGCTTCATCCACGAAAGAAAAACCGCTTCCGGCCACTATACCTATCCTTTTAACCCTTCTTTTTAAATCTCCCGTATAATTTATATAAGAAGGGTTGAGGGATTTCTGTATAACTCCCAGAAGCTCAGAAAACTTTATGGCAGGATCCATGTCGCCCATTACTCCATGCCCTTCCTTATTATTCCCGCCTGAATCATGCAGGGTATAAACGTCAAACGCGACCTCTTCGTAGGGATGAACCCTTTTTAATTCCTTTATGGCGTCTTCCAATTTTTCCTCGGGAACAAGCAATTCAAGCCTCGATTCATCCACAAAAGACGTTTTCCCCTTACTTCCAATGAAGGGTTTTGCACCAGAAAGAGGCTTGAAGGACCCCCTTCCCTTGACCTCATAGGAGCAGTTTTCATAATTGCCGATAACCGGCCTTACGGAAGCGAAAAGAGCGTCTCTGACTTTCTCCACATGCCCTTCCGGTATGAAGACCGAAAGCTTGAATAATTTCCTTTTTTTATTCGCGATGGGAATAAGGTCTTTTATTCCTATTTTTAGACCAATGAACCGGCTCATGCCGTATATGGAGGAGTCGAAATTTGTGTGGAGGGAATAAACGCAAACATTCATTCCCGAGAGAAAACCCGCGATTTTTCCAGTCGGCGATTCCAGGTTTATCATTTCTACCGGGTTAAAAAAAGGGGGGTGATGGGTGAAAATAAGGTTTGCACCGTTATTTACCGCAAGCTTTGAACATCCGGTCGTAAGGTCCAATGATGTTACGATACCGGAAACGGGATTATTGCTTGATTTGATCTGGTAACCAGAATTATCCCACTCTTCCTGGAGGTACAGCGGTATAATGCTTTCTATCCTGCTGATTACATCTTTTATTAATAGCGGCATTTTTAATGGTGGGCCCACCCGGGTTCGAACCAGGGACCAACCGGTTATGAGCCGGCCGCTCTACCAGCTGAGCTATGGGCCCTCTAAATCTACTACTTTACAAACGCTTTCAATTTCCTGGATCGGCTGGGATGCCTCAGCTTTCTTAGAGCCTTTGCCTCTATCTGCCTTATTCTTTCCCTCGTAACGCCGAATTCCTGCCCCACCTCTTCAAGGGTGTGGTCGGATTTTCTCCCGATCCCAAATCTCATTCTTAAGACCTTTTCTTCCCTTTCCGTAAGAGTGGATAAGATTCTTCCCGTCTGCTCCTCGAGATCCGAATTTATTGCGGCATCCAGCGGAAGAACTGTGGTTTTATCTTCTATAAAATCTCCCAGATGACTGTCTTCTTCCTCTCCTATGGGGGTTTCCAGGGAGATTGGCTCCTTGGCAATCTTAAGCACTTTTCTGACTTTGTCTATCGGAAGATCCATCCTTTCGGCTATTTCCTCGGGAACGGGCTCCCTGCCTATTTCCTGAACAAGGGCCCTTGAGGTCCTGATTAATTTATTGATGGTTTCTATCATATGAACAGGAATCCTTATGGTTCTGGCCTGATCGGCTATGGCCCTTGTTATTGCCTGCCTAATCCACCATGTAGCATACGTGGAAAATTTATAACCCCTTTGGTACTGGAATTTCTCCACGGCCTTCATGAGCCCTATGTTTCCTTCTTGAATTAGATCAAGGAACTGAAGCCCCCTGTTTGAATATTTTTTGGCTATCGATACGACAAGTCTCAGGTTTGCCTCGACGAGCTCTGTCTTGGAAGCGTTCGATTTTTCTTCCCCCACCTTAATAGATTCTACAATACCCCTGAGCTTTTCCTTGGAAACTCCGACTTCTTCATCAATAGACGCGATTTTACTTTTATATTCATTTATAAGCTTATTTATGCTCTCGAAACGCCTGTGTTCCTGGGCCTTGCTCCTTCCTCCTTCCTCCGGTTTATGCTTGAGGGTTGCGTTAAGCTCTTTTATGTTTTCTTCAAATTCCTGAATCTTATTATTCTGGTTTTTAAGCTTGGTAATAACCTTATCCGTTATTTTCTTTTTCAAACCTAATTCTTTGATATAGCTAAGAATCTTCTTCTTTGTCCTTGAGGATTGCAACTTTTCGCTCAAGCGAGGGGCAATTCTTGACAAACCGAAACCGTTTTCTTCATAGCTTTCCGACTCAGCGCCCTTAAATGAGTTTCGCTTATCTTCGATTTCATAAAGGTTGCCCGCCCTGGAAGAACCCTGGTTTTTATTGGAAATTGAGCCGCGCTGAAGCGAGCCGGCCTTCGGTTGAGCTCCGCCGGACTTCGTCTTTAATTCCTTAACGACAGGTTTGACATATCCGATTTCCTTTTTTATTTTTCCTATCACGGTAAGAACCCTTTTAAGGGCCTTATCCATATCTTTTTCGCTTGGAAATTCCTCATCGTCAAAATCCGATACGATGCTGGTTATACTTATGGTCTGATTTTTCAACTTTTCTTCCATTGTCAAAATCCACTTTATAAGTATATAAGAATTTAAGACTAATGAAAAAATCTCTTCTTCGCTTTCTTCGATACTCTTGGCTATTTCAATTTCCCTTTCCCTGGTAAGGAGAGAAACCGCCCCCATTTCCCTTAAATACATTCTGACAGGGTCGTTTGTTTTGAGGGCAATATCCTCCTCCTCTTCGGCCTCTTCATTATACAGTTCTTCAAGCCTCGATTCAGGAGATTCAATAATGGATTTGGGGTGTTTAACTTTATGGAAATATCTTTCTGAAGGTTCGCTTCCAAGGTCTATCTCCTTTTCTCCAAGCATGCTTATTAAATCGTCTATCTGGTCTGGAGATACGATATCGGATGGAATTATATCGTTAAAATCATCATATGAGATCCTCTGGGAATGGATCTTTGCCTTTTCGATGCTCTTTTTTAACACCTGCTCTTCAAGTTCCTTGTTCCTATTCAGGGGCTTGTCCTTTGGTACGGGAAATAAACGAACCGCGCTGACCTTCGGTTGAGCCGCGCTGACCTTCGGTTGAGCCGCGCTGACCTTCGGTTGAGCCGCGCTGACCTTCGGTTGAGCCGCGCTGACCTTCGGTTGAGCCGCGCTGACCTTCGGTTTCATCTTTGTTTGTTTTTTGGCTTTTAATTTTTTATTATTATTCGCTTTTTTACTAATTTTCATAAGTTTATTGTATTGCTATATTAAAATATAAAAAAATATTTTTTATGTTAAAAGCTGCATCTTTTTTTTACATTCCTGCGAAACAAATTTAAGATCGGCGATCTCCTTTAATTTCGAGAGCCTTGTAGGGCTATCGGAGAGGGGATCTTTGCTCTCCCTCAGCAACCTTAAACATTTTCCATCGATATTTTTAATCTTAAGCCTGATAAGAAGTTTTTTGAAATCGATAACTGATTTGGAGGAGTCATTCAAAATAGCAGATGAATAGTAAATATTTCTCCATTTTTCCGCCTTATCAGTCTTTGAAATTATCCCATCAATAAAGTGGCTTTCAAATCTAGGATTATTTCTTTTTTCGGCCTCTCCAAGACCTTTAACCAAGCCTTTTATTTCTCTAATAATAAAAACGGCATCCTTATTGGAAAATTCCGTTATGGTATCATCATTGACATAATCTGTCAATAGAAAATTTGAGAAAACTTTTTCTATTATTAAATCCTCTACAATAGAATCATCGCAACAGTTTGCTGGGAAACCGGAAAAACCCGCGATGGCGGATTGCCTTGTATTAACAATGCCCGGTTGCTTTGAGAATAAAAACTTTCTTACGGCATCCTCTTTCAACCCAAGCTTTCCGGAAATAAGATTTAAATAATAAGAGAGAATGATCTCATTCTCCATTTTTTTTAAAAAAGGCGCAATTTCTTTTATGACCAACACCTTTTTCTTTAAATCTTCCTCTTGGCTTCTATTATTCATTATATCATAGTTGCTTGGATTTTCAATAAATCCACTGGTTTCTCCTGGACTTTCCGTCCCCTTTTTCAAAAGGATATTATCCAGGTGATAATTCAGTAAGAATTCCACGGGATTTTTTCTATTTTCGGATATAAGTCTTGCCAGAGCTTCACTCCCGTACGTTCTCACAAATCCGTCAGGATCGTCGTTTCCGTTAAGGGTTGCCGCGTATATGTTTTTATCCGGATTCTCCATGAAGCCTGCAAAAAGGTCTATGCCCCTGTTTATCGCGTTTATTCCTGCCCTGTCGCCGTCATAAAGAAGGATTATGTTATCGCAGAGCCTTGAAAGGGCCATTATATGGCTCCTTGAAAGGGTCGTTCCCATGGTAGCCGCGACATTTTTTATACCCGTCGAGTAAAGGGTAATCATGTCAAAATACCCCTCTACCACAATCGCGGAATTCATGGATTTAATAAAGGGAGAAGATTTATCGAGTCCATAAAGGGTCTCATTTTTTATAAAAATTTTGGAATTATTGGTATTAACGTATTTTGGCCCTGAAGACCCCTCTAACCCTCTGGCAGAAAACGCAATTACTTCCCCGTTAACATTGAAGATGGGAATTATGAGTTTGTTGGCATAGCGGTCGAAATACGGATTTTTCGGATCACGCCCCGCGCCCAGCAGTCCGGCTCCGGCGGCTAAATCCATTCTTGCCTTATTGCGGGCCAAAAAACCTGAAAGACCGTTGCCGAACGGAGCATAACCAAGCTTAAAATCCTTTGCGACTGTTTCGTTTATACCCCTGTTTTTAAGGTAATCCATCACATGGGCGCTGCCGGACGCATATATAAAAAGGTTGTCGTGATAATATTGAAGGGCAAGGGCAAGGGTTTTTTTAAGGAGGCCCTGCTCTGAAGAAGATTTTTCCTCCGCGGAATTTTTAGGATTTTTATAATGTCTGGTATGTTCGAGGGGTATGTTGTATTTATCCTTAAGGTAGGAAATGACCTCGGGGAATGTTTCCCTTTTTATATCTATTAGAAAATTTATTATATTGCCGCCTTTCCCGCATCCGAAGCAATAATAAAGTCCCTTTGATTCGCTTACATGAAAGGATGGTGTTTTTTCGGAATGAAAAGGACATAAACCTGTATAGCCCTGCCCGGTTTTTTTTAATTTAACAAACCCGGAAATCTCGTCAACGATATTGACATACGACAATATTTTCTCGACATTATTATCCATAATGCACCATCCATTATTTTCCCCCGTTATATATACTAATCGAACGGGAAAAATGAATATTTAACCAATTTTAGGCAGATAGCGCAACACGAGATTCCCGGTTTTAATCAGGTATGGGAATATACCCCGGGACTTATAGCCTTCGTATTTCGAGTTTATTACCGGGAAAGAAAACAAAAACGCGGCAATTAAGCTAAGGAGCAAAAAAAGTTTGATTCCGGCAAAAAAAAACCGCCTACCCTGTTAAAAAAACCAAGTTTTACAAGGTTTATAATCTTGGTTATTATATAAGACATAATACTAAGAATTATAATTATCGCAAGAAAAACTCCCCAAAAAAATGCAATTTTGTCTATTTCTTTATTTCCCGAGAAATTAAATATATGAACCCCGGATTCTCCAAAAACAAAATAATCGGCCGCGATGTATGCAAGGAACAAACTTATCAACGATACAATCTCTTTAACGAGGCCCCTGAAAAAACCCCTTATCATTGCAAGCGCCAGCAAAACTAAAAAGATTATATTGATATAAAACATGTTACATTTTAATAATTATAATAGCTTTTTTTTGAATTTCTTTTCCTTGCGGCGGCAGCCTTTTTTTTCTTTTTGACGCTTGGCTTCTCGTAATGCTCCCTCTTCCTGATTTCAGAAAGAATTCCCGCCCTTTCGCAGGACTTCTTGAATCTTCTTAACGCGTTTTCGAAAGATTCGTTTTCCTTTATCTTAACGACTGACAAAACTTATCTCGCCTCCTTTTAATGATAACAAAGCCATTTTATATATAATAGTATCATATATTTTCAGGTTTTTTGTCAACTATTAAATTTCCTTGAATTACCGCGTGCCTAATTACCGCGTGCCTAATTACCGCGTGCCTAATTACCGCGTGCCTAATTACCGCGTGCCATGTAATAATATATTCGTCTTTATTGCTGCCTTCGTCAAAAGCATAATCAAACCATACAAAAGCGGACCCCCTCGCTAACTGTTTTGGCCTCTTCACATCCACAGATTAAGCTCCACGTCAACCATGAGCCCTTTGCCGTATGTCCCGTAGGGAACGGGCCTTAGCCTGCGCGCAACCGCAAGCGCGAGGTTCCCATGGGTGCCAAGGGCCGCCTTCA
>JAKAPT010000024.1 GCA_021806885.1 bacterium
CTATGATTTTTTTAATCCTTGCCATTACGCTTTCGGACGACGAGTCCCCGTAAGAAGCGCCGGAAAAGAAATCCTTAAGCTCGAATACGCCCGCGTGCGTAAATATATATTTATTTGACGTGGCCCTTGACACGGTCGATTCATGTATATTAAGCTCCGCGGCTATATCTTTAAGAATTAACGGCTTCAAATGGCCGGGCCCCATATCGAAGAAATCGCGCTGCGTGTCCACTATAAGCTGCGCTATTTTAACGATTGTTTCCTTCCTGGTGGATATGCTCTTCATAAGCCACAAAGCAGATTTAAATCTCTCCTGAACGTAGTTCTTCATTTCAGGGGTTGATTCCACCTCGCCGTTTATTATATTCCTGTAATATGAGCTTATTTTGATTTGCGGGAGATGATTATCGTCCATGAAAACCACATATTTGCCGCCCTCCTTTTTTAGGAAAAGGTCCGGCGTGACGAACCTTGAGTCGGATTGCCCGAAACCTCCGGCTGGATAAGGGTTTAATTTTTTAAGCCTGCGTATGGCCTCATGCACCCTGTCTTCTTCTTCACCGGTCAGCCTGGATATTTTCTGGTAGTTCTGATTGGCGACATCTCTTAAATGTTCGGTTATTATTGTTTTAAGAAGGGCGTCGCCGGCAAAATAATAGTCCGCCTGGATTAAAAGGCTTGAAGTGGAGTCTTTAGCGCCGAGGCCGACCGGCTCCAGCCTGTGAAATTTTTGAAGGACGGAACCTGTCAACTCCTCCGCGGACCCGGAATCAAGAACAGAAGAATTAGCGAACTCCTTTAGTTCATCCATTGAAACGGCAAGAAAGCCATGGGAATCAAGGTTTCCAGCAATATATCTCGCGAGTTCTATTTCGGCCGGTAAAAAATCCCCGGTCATCACCTGTTCCATGATGGAGTCATAGAGGGTCTTCTGGACAAATGTCGAGTTTTCTATAAGGAAATCCTTGTTATGGGAAGCACCCTCATTGCCGTATCTGGACAAATCATCGAGCTGTTCGTCATAATTGGCGAGGTATCCAATCATATTTTCAAGAAAGGAGTCCGCGTTAGGGTCTGAGCCCGGCTCACTAAAACCGGGATCCTCATTCAGCTCTTTCATTCCTCCGGGAAAAACTTCCTGGACTACGCCGGTCCCGGGTTCGGCAGCTCCATCCATGTCTATAATAGGGTTTTCAGAGATCTCCTGCTTTATCATCTCGGATAATTCAATATTATTGAGCCCGAGCATTTTAATAGCGAGCTGGAGGCGCGGCGTCATAACAAGCTGCTGAACCAGCTTAAGATTCTGTTTTAATTCCATTCCGCCCATTTTAAATATAAACCTCGTAAATGAAGATTTGAGGCGTACAGCGGCACTTACCCGCTATACCAAGTATATTATACAATATTAGAGGAAAATAATAAACGGATTAGATGCCCAGGTTGAATTTCTCGCCTAGGAAAAATCTCTTTACTATGCTTGAGGAGATAATGAAGGAAGGGGTGCCTTTTTCTATTATCTTTCCGTCATTTATTACATACGCGCTGTCGCAAATCCTTAAGGCCTCCCTGACATTATGGTCCGTGATAAGAATGCCTATCTTGTCTTTTTTCAAGTCCGTAAGGATATCCTGCATGTCTTCTACGGCCATCGGGTCTATACCGGAAAACGGTTCGTCAAGGAGAATGAATTTAGGGGACAATATAAGAGACCTGGAAACCTCCACCCTTCTCCTTTCCCCGCCTGAAAGGCTCATGACCTGAGATTTTCTTACATTCTCGAGGCCGAATTTCTCTATAAGCTCATCAAGCCTTTCTTTTTTCTCTTTAAGGGGTATATCAAGAAGTTCAAGAATCGCCAGTAAATTTTCTTCAGTAGTAAGCTTCCTGAAAACCGACGTCTCCTGGGGAAGATATCCGAGTCCGAGACGCGCCCTTTTATACATGGGCATACCCGTAATATCAAGCGAATCTAAAAAAACGCTGCCGCCGGTCGGCCTGACCATGCCGGATATCATGTTGAACGTCGTGGTCTTGCCTGCCCCGTTTGGTCCTAAAAGCCCGGTGATTTCCCCGCGTTTTATCTCCAGAGAAACCTCGTTGACCACGGCCCTGCTTTTATACTTTTTGACTAAATCGACTGTTTTTATCATTGTTTTTATCGTTGGGCCGGGCTTCCGCCCGCCGCTCTTATATAGTTACGCAAAAGCAACAAGCTTTTGCGTGAACTCGCAGCAGCATAGCTGCCAATCAAAAGCCTGTTTTACAGGCTATTGCTTGGCGGGCTTCCGCCCGCCGCTCGGTTTTAACGAAAGGGATTTATTGGAATAGACCGTGGCATTTACCCTTTTCCCGGGAGCCCCAAAAACGGTTGAAACGTTTGTTTTTAAATTTATAATTATCTTTTCTCCTTTTATCATGTTCTTCCCCTCATAGGCCACGGGATTTTCCGTGATAACCGCTACAGACGTATTGTTATAATAAACGGCCCTGCCGCCTGTTATGTTTTCCTTTCCCTTTATAATGTGAACATTCCCAATGGCCTTTAAAACATTTATTTTGTTTTTTTTTGTGTAAATAACCTCAAGGACATTGGAAAATATAGTGAGGTTTCCTTTTACCGCCACAACGTTGCCCGTAAATGTCGCGACCCCGGTTTTATTATTGACCTGAAGGGAATCCGATTTTATATCAATCCTCGATTTATTAATCTTAATGGAAGTGGAAGGCGCGGCAAAAACCTGGCTCCGGCCCGGGACCGCGAAACAACATGAGGCTATTAAAAACAGAGCCGGAATTAACGCAAGATAGAAAATTGAACCGCGGCGGTTTCGTTTGAAACGCGGCGGTTTCGTTTGAACCGCTCTGAATTTCGTGTAATGCGAGCCGGCTCTGGCCCGCGGTTCGCTGAACTTGGTTATCACCTGTTTACCCCGATATATGTGACATTCACATCTTTCTGCAAGATAAATATCTTCCGGTTTGCAAAAAAAAGCATCCCGGTTCCGGAAATGGAATAATTCTTCCCCTTTATTTTAACATCGCCGGGCGCGAATATTTTACCATCTTTAGAGAAATAATACAGCTTTTCAGTTTTCATGTATGAGCCTGCGGAGCTTTTAATAGTAACGTCCCCGCTCACCCTTACGTTTTTTGACGCGGCATTTAAGCGCCCTGATTTACCCGTTATAATGTATTTTGGCTTCATGTCTTTTCCGTATATTAATATTTTAACGTTATGAAGCATGATAATGTTTTTTTTCGGGGAAGAGTAAATAAGGCTTTTGGCAAAAATCTCGAAATAAATAACCCCGTTTTTGTAATACTTGTAATCTATTTTATTAAGGCTGATATACCCCTTCGATATGCTTAAATTAAGAAGGTTTTTTTTAATATTAACATAGTGGAGGAGCAAAAAAAAGGCTAATACGAGAAAGAAAAAAACCCCAAGAAGCAATATTGTTTTTCTGATAATCTGCCTGTTAATCTTCAAACGCCCCCGATTCATTCAAACTTTTTCAAAAAATTTAAAAGGAGTCCTTTTTCTTTGAGAATGATGTCTATTGCCTCCCTGACCGCCCCCTGCCCCCCTTTTTTTTCCGTGACGAAATCCGCGAAATTCCTGATATATACGGGGGCGTCCGGAACAGACGCCGACACTCCCGCCTCCTTGAGGAGTTCAATGTCAACTATGTCGTCCCCCATGTAAAAAAGGTTATCGAAACCAAGTTTCAGGTTCGATAAAACAGGCTTAAGGGAGCCAAGCTTGTCTTTGCAGCCCTCTATATAAAAATTTACTCCAAGCTCTTCGGCGCGGATTTTGGCGGCATTACTGAACCTCGCGGAAATAAACCCTACCTTGAGCCCAAGCTGGACGGCCAGTTTAATCCCCGCTCCGTCATGGGCGAAAAATGTTTTTATTTCTCCGCCCGATTCGGATAAGAATATCTTTCCGTCCGTCAGTATGCCGTCCACGTCAAAAACCAGTATCTTAACGCCGTCAAAATCCAATTTTTTTTTCGAGGGGCCTGTTTTCATTTCGGTTTTATGCCCCCGATCTCAGGATATCGTGGATATGGATAACCCCCGCGGGTTTAAGGCTGTCTTCGGATTCCACGACGAAGAGCGAGGTTATTTTCAAATCCTCCATCTTTTTCAGCGCGGTTACCGCCAGGGAATTTTTAACGATAACCTTGGGGTTTTTTGTCATAATCCCGGACACGGGCTTATTCAATATATTTTCGGAAGCGGATAACAAGGCTCTTCTTAAATCTCCGTCGACTATGATACCGCGCAGGAGGCCTTTATCGTTTATAACCCCCGTAAGCCCGAGCCTTTTGGAATTCATCTCTATGATGGCTTCATTTAAAAGCGAATTTTCCCTGACCAGAGGCATTTCTTTGCCGCTATGCATTAAATCCTCCACTTTAAGGAATTTTTTTCCTATTGCGCCTCCCGGGTGAAGCCTCGCGAAATCCTCTTCGAGAAAATTCCTCTTTTTAAGCAGGGCAACGGCAATAGCGTCCCCTATGGCTAGCTGGGCGGTCGTACTCGCGGTTGGGGCAAGATTAAACGGACATGCCTCTTTCTTTACCGAAACGTCAAAAAAATAATCCGAAAGCTCGAACAGGGAAGAGTCTTTGTTGCCGCATATTCCTATTATGCCTGCCCCGATCAGCTTGATGCTGGGAAGAAGGGATAATATCTCTTTTGTGTTTCCGCTGTTGGAAACCACTATTATGGCATCGTCTTTCCCTATCATTCCAAGGTCTCCGTGTAGCGCCTCGGCCGGATGCATGAAAAAAGAAGGGGTTCCCGTGCTGGCCAGGGTTGAGGATATTTTCCTGGCTATTATCCCGGACTTGCCTATACCGGTGGTTATAACCTTGCCTTTTATTCTGGCAATAAAATCTATCATGGCCGAAAAGTTCTCGTCCACCCTTTCTATAAGATCCGCCACGGACTCGGATTCTATCTTGAGCGTGCTTTTTGCGGTTTCTATCAATACGTGTGATGAGTTTATTTTTTCTTTGCGCATTTTGCTATATTGAAAATATTAACAAGCCCTTTTTTAAAATCCTTGAGATAGACGGAATTCGCTGAATCGCTCAAGGCCTTTTCCGGATCAGGGTGGACCTCGAAAAAGATTCCATCGACGCCTACCGCGGCTGCGGCCCTCGCGAGGGGCATGACATAACGCCTGTCCCCGGAGGTTACCGAGCCTCCGCCCCCCGGCGTCTGAACGCTGTGGGTGGCGTCAAAAACGACAACCGCCCCGAACTCCTTCATTATGGCAAGCGATCTGAAATCGACGACAAGATTATTATACCCGAAACTCGCGCCCCGTTCCGTCAAAATAATTTTATCGTTGCCCGCGTGTTTTATCTTTTCGACAACATGCCCCGCGTCCCAGGGGGCAAGAAACTGCCCTTTCTTCACGTTGACTATTTTGCCGGTTTTAGCGGCGGCAGTTATGATGTCTGTCTGACGGGACAAAAAGGCGGGTATCTGGATTATGTCAAGAACGGCTTTCGCTTTTTCTATTTCGGCGGCGCTGTGGACGTCGCTAAGAACGGGTATTTTGTATTTAGCCTTTATATCCTTGAGCATTTCGAGGCCTTTTTCCAGTCCCGGGCCGCGGAATGAATGGATGGATGTCCTGTTTGCCTTGTCGTAGGACGCCTTAAATACCAAATTGAACCCAAGTTCTTTCGAAAATCTACAGAGAGCGGACGCAATACGGTCAAGAATTTCAAAATTTTCTATGACGCACGGTCCGGCGATAATAAAGGGCAAAGAGGCGTCATGTCTGAAATTCAAGATCCCGCGCAGTTTTTCATAATTAAAATTTCCCTGTTTATTCATGCCTTCGTTTTCTTGGGTTTTTTGCGCCTTGCCGGGGATGGCGTCTTTTTTTCCGGGTTTAAGGATTTTAACGAGGCGGAAATAAAATCCCTGAAAAGGGGGTGCGGAAACAACGGGGAAGACTTGAATTCCGGATGGAACTGACATCCCACATACCATGGATGATTTATTAATTCGGATATCTCGACAAGCGTGCCGTCCGGAGAAAGGCCGGAAAATACAAATCCGGAAAACTCGAATTTTTCCCTGTACCCGTTGTTGAACTCGAACCTGTGCCTGTGCCTTTCATTTATCAATATATTCCCGTCTTGATAAATCCTCGCGCAATTCTTTTTATCGGCCGAAGGCTTTTTGCTGTTTTTTGAATAAATTCTGAAGGCGAGCGTGTTTTTGGATATCACGCAGGGAAATGACCCCAGCCTCATGGTGCCGCCCATCCTGTCCACATTTTTCTGGTCTTCCATAAGGTGGATAACGGGATGGGGGGTCTGAGGATCGAACTCAACGGAGTTTGCCTCTTTAAAGCCTAAAACATTCCGGGCATACTCAACGGTCATAAGCTGCATTCCAAGGCATATGCCGAAATACGGTATTTTGTTTTCCCGGGCAAAGGTAATCGCCCTCAGCATTCCGTTGATGCCCCTTGAGCCGAAGCCGCCGGGAACCAGGATGCCGGAGCAGGACTCGAGTTCCCCGAAGTCGCCCTCCCAGTCTTCGCCTTCGAAATCCTCGGAGTTTATGTATTTTATGTTGACCCTGACATTATTCGCGATGCCGCCGTGCACCAGGCTTTCGTTAAGGCTTTTGTAAGATTCTTTCATGTTCACGTATTTTCCGACGACGCCTATGGTAACCGAGTTTTTGAAATTTTTCAGCGTGGCCGAGATCCTTTCCCACTCGCCGAGGTCGGGGGTTTTAGCCCATATATTAAGAAATTCAACTATTTTTGAATCGAGACCCTCCTTGTGCAGGGAAAGGGGCACGTCGTATATGCTGTCTTCGTCCTTTGCCGTAATGACCGCGTCAGCCTGAACATTGCAGAAAAGCGCGATCTTTTCCCTTATGTCCCTGGGAAGGACCCGGTCTGCCCTGCAGATAATAATGGAAGGCTCTATCCCTATAGCCATAAGCTCCTTGACCGAATGCTGCGTCGGTTTGGTCTTCAGCTCTTCGGCTGTCTTAATATATGGAACAAGCGTCAGATGGACGTACAGGACGTTTTCCCTGCCTTTGTCCAGTTTAAACTGCCTTATGGCTTCGAGGAACGGAAGGCTCTCGATATCGCCCACAGTTCCGCCTATTTCTATTATGGCCACATCTTTGCCTTCGGAGGGAATGCTTATCCGCCTCTTGATCTCGTCGGTTATATGGGGTATGACCTGGACGGTCTTTCCAAGATATACCCCGTTCCTTTCGTTTAATATGACGGAATCGTAGACCTGGCCGCTGGTAAGGTTGTTTTTCTTTGTAAGGGAGATGGCCGTAAACCTTTCGTAGTGTCCGAGGTCGAGGTCGGTTTCCGCTCCGTCGTCGGTGACAAAAACTTCGCCGTGCTGGAAAGGGTTCATGGTGCCGGGGTCCACGTTTATATAGGGGTCGAGCTTTTGCATGGTTATATTAAGCCCCCTTGCCTCCAGCAGGGCCCCAATGGATGCCGCGGCTATGCCCTTTCCAAGACTGGACACGACGCCGCCTGTAATAAAAATATACTTTGTTTTATTCATTGCCTTTTTTTAAACCCAGAACGTCCCTCATGTCAAAAAAACCTCTTTTTTGCTTTATGCCGGCAAGCCAGGCCGCCGCCTTGATTGCCCCCCTGGCAAAGTTGTCCCTTGAAACGGCCCGGTGGGTTATCTCCACGACTTCTTCGTTTCCCGCGAATATCACCTTGTGTTCTCCGACTATATCCCCTGCCCTGACGGAAGAGATGCCTATTTCTTCCTCCCGGCGCTCTGCGTCCCCTCCGTGCCTGCCAAAGACGGCGCCTTTAGAAAGGTCGATTCCTTTCTGGGACGCCACGGATTTATAGAGCATCATGGCCGTCCCGCTGGGGGCGTCCTTTTTGTGCCTGTGATGGGTTTCCACTATTTCGCAGTCGTAATCCGGGCCGAGATATTTCGAGGCGTCGTAAACGATGCTTAAAAGCACGTTGATTCCAAGGCTCATGTTCCCTGAAAGAACGACGGGGATTTTCCCGGCTATGGATTTAATTTTTTTGATTTCGTCCTCCGTGAAGCCGGTGGAGCCGATAACGATCGGAACGCCGCTTAGCCCTGCTTTCTCCGCGTGTTTCATAGAAGCGGCCGCGTTAGTAAAATCGATTATAACCCTTTTTTTTATCTTCTTGGTGTTGTCAAGGGCTTCCTTGAGAGTGGGAAGCCTTCCGTAGAAAGAAGAGCCAAATTTAGGGCCGGTAAGGGGGGGGATTGCCCGGGAAACTTCTTCCGTGGAATAGCCGGCGTCGACCCCTGCGATAAAGACAAGGCTTTTATTTTCCTTTAAAAGGGAAACTATCGCCTGCCCCATCCTTCCTTTGCTGCCGCAAACTATTACGCCTGTTTTATCCATAAACGCTTTATTTTATCAGCCCAAAATCTCTCATGGCCTTTTTTATTTTCTCAATAGACGGACCTGAGGCTTCCGTAAGGGGGAGCCTGATTTCATTTTCTATAAGCCCCATTATGTTCAAAGCCTTTTTAACGGGAATGGGGTTAGTTTCCACAAACATGGAGCGAATAAGCGGCAAGAGCTTGAAATTAAGCTTTTTAGCAGACTTAAAGTCGTTTTTTAAAGCATAACTTACAAGCGTTGCCATCTCCCCGGGAGCAACGTTGGAAACGGTCGATATGACGCCGTGCCCCCCGACCGATATAACCGGAACGGTTATGGCGTCGTCCCCCGCGAGGACGCAAAAATCGCCCGGCGCGTCCTTCAGTATTTCGGTAACCTGGTCCAATGAACCGCTTGCCTCCTTAATGCCTTTAATATTCTTCACTCCCGAAAGCCTTATAACGGTTTCAGGAAGCATGTTTACCGAGGTTCTTGCGGGAACGTTATAAAGTATCACCGGCGCCGAGCAGTTTTCCGCGACCGTTTTGAAGTGCCAGTAAAGGCCATCCTGGGTCGGCTTGTTGTAATAAGGGGTGATTTGAAGATGACCGTCTATCCTGAATCTTTCCGCCCCGTTCGCGAGGCGCACAGCCTCCTCGGTATTGTTCGAACCAGTGCCGGCGATTACCTTTACCCTGCCGGCCACCATCTCCGAAACCACGCCTATGACTGAAATGTGCTCTTCATATGAAAGAGTCGCGGATTCGCCGGTGCTGCCGCATGGAACAACGCCTTCCACGCCGTTTTCTATCTGGAATTCAATAATTTTTTCAAGCGCCTTTTCATCTACCCTGTTATTATTAAACGGGGTTACTATCGCCGTGAAGACTCCTTTAAACATTTATGCTCTCTCCCTTTATAAGGTCATGATACTCTTCCCTCTTTCTAATCAGGCGGAAATTGTTCCCCGAAACAATTACCTCCGCGACCCTTGGCCTTGAATTATAATTAGAAGACATCGAAAATCCATAGGCCCCGGCGCTCAAAACGGCAAGGAGGTCGCCTTCTTCGACATGGGGCAGCGTCCTGTCCTTGCCTAAAAAATCCCCCGACTCGCACACGGGTCCTACGACATCCGCCCTGATTTTTGTCCCTTCCCTCTTAATTGCGGGAATGATTTCATGATAGGCGTCGTAGAGAGCGGGCCTTATTAAATCGTTCATGGCCCCGTCCACGATGACGAATTTTTTGCTCCCCGAATCTTTATTATATAAAATTTTAGTGACAAAAACTCCCGCGTTGCCCGCTATTACCCTTCCGGGTTCGAATATGACCGTTCCCCTGTAATCTTTAAGTATATTTTTTATGGAATTCATGTACGTGGAGGGGTGAGGCGGCATCTCATCTTCGTATGTAATGCCCAGACCCCCGCCGAGGTCAAGGTATTTTATGTCGAAGCCGTCCTTTATCAGCCTGAAAACAAGGTCCTTTATAATCTCCACGGCGTCGTTAAAGGGCGATATTTCGGTAAGCTGCGATCCTATATGGCAGTCAAGCCCGACCGGTAAAACATTTTTTAATTTTGCCGCGCTTTCATAGGCCGGAACGGCCTGCTTGATTCCAATCCCGAACTTGCTTTTCTTAAGCCCCGTAGAAATATACGGATGGGTTTTAGGGTCGACGTTGGGATTTATCCTGAAGGATATCCTGGCTTTTTTATTCATAGAGGAGGCAACCTTATCAATAGCATAAAGTTCGGGAATTGATTCAACGTTAAACATGAGAATATCGGATTTGAGAGCATATTCTATTTCGGCTTCGGTTTTTCCGACACCCGAATATACGACTTTTCCAGTATCGACCCCCGCCTTTATGGCCCTGAACAGTTCCCCGCCCGAAACGACATCCGCGCCCCAGCCCATATTAAAGAGAAGACGGAGAATGGAAAGATTGGAATTTGCCTTAACGCTGTAACATACAATGGAATCCATGACTTTGGAGCTTTCATTAAAGGAATTAAAATGCCTTTTAAGAGTTGCCTCGGAATATAAATAAAAGGGCGTCCCCACTTCGAGCGCTATATCCGCTATTCTCGCGTTCTCGCAAAAAAGCTCGTTATTTTTGTATATGAAATCGTTCACTTTTCAAAGCTTCCTTTCTATTATGTAATTTGCCATATCAACAAGGCTTTCCTTAAAAACCGAACCCTGGAAAACGTTAAGGCTTCTTTTCGCTTTTTCTATCTTTTCATTGGCCATCGATATCGTGTATTCCAGTGAATCGTAATAATTGACAAGATCGAGAACGGCCTTTAAGTCTCCCTTGTTTAATTTTTTCTTGTAGATAATCCCCGCAATAAAGTCTTTTTCCTGGGGCTCGCACCTCTCGAGGGTATGGATAAGCGGCAGCGTTACCTTTCCCTCTTTTAAATCGTTTCCTATAAATTTACCGAATTTCTCGTTCGAGGTATAATCGAGCGTGTCGTCCATGAGCTGGAAAGCTATTCCGATATTCAGCCCGTATTCGTAAAGCCTTTCACCGAAATCTTCGTCTTTCCCGGCAAGGATGGCGCCGCCCCTTGCCGCGCACGCGAAAAGAACGGCTGTTTTTTTAATAATTATATCCAGGTATTCCTCTTCGCTTATTTTAATGTCCGCGGTTTTAACCAGTTCATTTACCTCTCCCTCAGCCATGAGCGTCGTAGCGTCGGAATAGGCTTTTATTATATCGATGTTGCCGAGGGCCGAAAGAACCTTGAACGATTTGGCGAAGAGATAATCCCCTATCAGGACGGAGGCCTCGTTGCCGAACACGACGTTTGCGGAGGACAATCCCCTTCTTAACGGGGCGTTATCAACAACGTCGTCGTGAAGCAGGGTCGCGGTATGGATGAACTCGATAACCGCGGCGAGGGATATATGGTCTTTGCCCTCATAACCGCAAAGTTTAGCGGAAGTAATAAGCAGCGCCGGCCTGATTCTTTTTCCGCCGCTTTCTATGACATACTTAGCTACCCTGTAAATCAGAGGGGTTTCGGTGACAAGATGGGTTTCGAATTCACCTTCTATTCGCCTCAGTTCTTCTTCGATGTAGTCAAATGAAATGTTTGGCATTTTTGGCGTTTTATAAATTATATTATTTTATTTCAGTTGGCCCAAATATTCAATAATTTTTTTTATTTTTGCAACGGGATGAATGACAACGCCTTTTTTCATATTTTTCATAGCATTCAAATCCTTGAGATTGGATTCTGGAATTATTATGTCCGTAAACCCGGAGGATACCGCCTCCTTTACCCGCGCGAGGGCGTTGGAAACCCCACGGATTTCGCCCGTAAGACCCATCTCCCCGAAGGCCATGAACCCCCGTGGAACTTCTTTATCTAAATAGCTCGATACGATGGCGACCGCGGCAGGCAGGTCGATGGACGGCTCCTGGACGGCCACCCCTCCGAATATCTTAAGATATATTTCTTTTGTTCCGAGCTTTATCCCCTCTTTCTTCTCGAGCACGGCGCAGATTATGGACGCCCTTCCGTTATCCATCCCCAGAAAGACGCGCTTTGGGTACGGCATAAAGGAATTGGCGACAAGGGCCTGCACCTCCACGAGGAAAGGTCTCGAACCCTCGATGCAGGCGGTTATCACGGAGCCTGGAGAGCCGGCCCTTCTTTCTTCTATGAAATAAGAAGACGGGTTTTTAACTCCGGAAAGGCCGCTCTCCCGCATTTCGAAAACGCCTATTTCGTCGGTCGAACCGAACCTGTTCTTATAGCATCTTAAAATCCGGTATGAATCCTTTTTGCCGGAATCGAAATATAAAACCGTATCGACGATATGCTCCAGGGTTTTTGGCCCCGCAAAATTCCCCTCTTTGGTCACGTGGCCGACCAAAAACACCCCGCAGTTTTTTTTAAGGCACGCGGAGGTTATTTCATTGGCGGCCTCCCTAAGGGAATTTACGCTTCCGAAAGAGGATTCGGCGCCTTGCGCCAGCACCCTCTGTATGGAATCTATCACGGCAAAACCGAAATCTCCTTTTTCTATCAAATAGAGAATGTCCCCGATATCGTTTAACGAGACAAGAAGGAGGTTTTCGGACGAGAGCTTCAGCCTTTCGGCCCTTAAAAGAAGCTGCGCGAGGGTTTCTTCGGTGGAAATATAGATCACCTTAACCCCGGAGGCGGCCAGCCTCTCAGAAACCTGGAGCATGAGGGTGGATTTCCCGATCCCGGGATCGCCGCCTATAAGCACGCTCTGTCCCATGACCAGGCCGGAACCGACCGAGACGTCAAATTCCCCTATGCCGGTTTTAATCCTTTTATGGGGTTCATTCTTTATGCCGGCGGAAAGTGATACGGGAACAACCCCGGAATCCTTCCGCGGAAATCTCGCAAGGCCGGATAAATTAGATTTTTCTGGGGAGGCGCCGGCAGGCTCCATAGTGCCATAACTCCGGCATTCCGGACATCTTCCAACCCACTTGATAGAAATTGCCCCGCAATTTGAACATTTAAACATGGGTATTCGCGCGATTTAGACTATTATACAATATCGTAATATTCATTGAAAGAGGGCCAGAGATATTTAATCAGCGAGTCTGTTTCCTCTCCTCCCGTTATCCTTTTATAAATAATATTTCGTTTTTCCGCGGCGACGGCAAGCGGCCCAAGGTAGATGGACTTCATTTCTTCGGAGTAATCCTTTAGAGTATTAACGGATTTGCCCATTCCTTCGGCTATAAATTCCCCAAGCATTCGCCCCGAAATAATGGCGTTTAGAATGCCCGCGCCCGTAACGGGATGGGCAAGGCCAGCGGCATCGCCGCAAAGGGCGATATTTCCCGCGTAGAGGCCGTTCATTCCCGAAACGGGTATTAAACCCGAGGTCCTCCCGTAAATTTCGCCGTTAATCACGCCCGACTCCTTTAATTCCTTAAGGAACAAACCGAGGGAGAGAGAAAGGGAAACCAAAGACATTGATTTTACTATGCCCATACCCGCGTTCGCGAAATCTCCCTTTGGGAATACCCAGCCGTAACCCCATGGAATATAGTTCCTGAAATAACAAATGGTCCGGTCAAGTTTTTTCATAAGCCCGGTCCTTACCTGGAGGGCCGAAACATACGAGGAGTTTTCCAGCGTCCTTCCAAGATGAAGGCTGTTCCTTGGGCCTGAGGCAATAACAAGATAGCTGTATCCGATATCTTTTAAAGCATTGCTGGAGAGGTCTTTTACTACAACCGTATTTATACCCGGAATTACCTTAACGGCTGCCGTGCGGGAAAGGAGAACGGTCCCTTTCTCCTGCGCCGACCTTACGATGAATTCGTCGAAAAGATCCCTGTTCAGCACATAACCCTTTCCATCGAACCCATAGGTTTTCCTGCCGGTATCCACATCCATGAAGCCTACCGCCTGGTTTACCGCGGCCGGAATTTTTGAAAGGGGAATATATCGGTTTACCTCGATGGGGACAAACTCGGCGCACTGGACTGGAGATCCCGGCGTTCTTTTCCTGTCTATTAATACGTTGTCTATACCCGCTTGAGACAGGGAAAGGGCACAGGACGCGCCGGCCGGCCCGGCTCCTATAATCGCAACCCTAACGCGCATAAGAATCCTTCTTACTCAGGGCATGACGTGGACAATTATATGATTTGAAAAGGAGGATTTAACCCCATAGCCGTCGACAGCCTTGGAACAAAAAATATAATATCCCTTTTTAAGGTCTTCTTTCTTGAATTTATAAAAAAAGGCGCCGTTGCCCGCACTGAACTTTTTTTTGAACTCCAGGTTCTGGAACGCGAAAGGGGCCATCCCGCCGCATAAAGAGGTCATTTCCTTTTTAGTTTTGAAAAATCGCGAGTACAGGAAAAACCCCTTTACACTTTTTATATTTCCCCTGTATTCATAGAATATGCTTATTCCGCCATCCGATTTTTTTGCGGTAAGCATATGGGGAGGCGCCGGCATGGTTGTCTGCGGCGGCGTGGGGTATCCTGTTTTAGCGCATCCCGACAGGGCGAGAGGGATAATAAAAAACAAAATAAAAAATAATTTAAAATCCCTTAAGCGTCTTGCGGTATTCTTTAATTTCTTTCTCATTCTTCCTTATAGCGGATTTAATCCTTGCCGTCGCCGTGGAGCCATAGGTTTTTTTTGAATCCACGGAGGTTCGGGGGTTGAATATTTCAAATAAGTCGGGCTCGAATTCCGGGGCCAATTTCTTATATTCCGAAAGAGGTATCCTTGAAAGACCTTTATTGTTTCTTGAGGCATAATTCACCAGTTTTCCGACTATTTCGTGGGATCTCCTGAAAGGCACGCCCCTGTTGACAAGATAAGAGGAAATGTCGGTGGCGTAAATAAAATCGTCCTTAAGGCCTGAGGCCATATTTTTATAATTGAATTTTGCTCCGATAATAATTTCCCTGAAAATTTTCAGGGAATCCGCCACGGTGACGGAGCTTTCAATTACCGGTTTTTTGTCCTCCTGCATGTCCCTGTTGTAGGCAAGGGGAAGGGACTTCATCATTATTAGCAAAGAGACCATGCCGGACATCACGCCTCCAGATCTTCCGCGGATAAGCTCGAGCGCGTCGGGATTTTTTTTCTGGGGCATTATGCTTGAGCCGGTCGTAAATTCATCGCTTAATTCCACGAAGGAAAACTCCTTGGTGTTCCACATGATAAGCTCTTCGCAAAATCTTGAAAGATGAAGCATTATCATTGAAAGGGAAAACTGGAACTGAATGGCGAAATCCCTGTCCGAGACGCTGTCGATGCTGTTTTCGGAAACATGTTTGAATCCAAGCGTTTTTGCTTCGCGGCCCCTGTCGATTTTAAAATCCACCCCGGCGAGGGCTCCGCTTCCAAGGGTAAGAACGTCCGCCTCGTCGTAAGCCCCATGAAGCCTTTTAAAGTCCCTCTTGAACATTTCACAGTAGGCGAGAAAATAATGGGCGAGGGACACCGGCTGGGCGTGCTGTAGATGCGTGTAACCAGGCATGAAAGTGTTTATATTATCTTCGCCTAAGGAGGAAAGCGTCGAAACAAGGTCAAGAACCAGGGCCGATATCTTTTTTATTTCCCCTTTCACGTAGAGGCGAAAATCCACGGAAACCTGGTCGTTCCGCGAGCGGCCGGTATGAAGTTTCGGGCCCGATGACGGAAGGAGCTCTATGAGCCTTTTTTCGATGTTAATGTGAATGTCCTCATACTTTTCCTCGAACTTGAAAACGCCCGTTTCAATTTCTTTTTTAATTTTTTGAAGATTGCCTTCAAGCTCTTTTTTTTCCTTTTCGCTTATAAGCCCCGCATCCTTTAGTTCGCGAACATGGGCTATGCTCCCCAGAATATCATAAACGGCAAGATTTTTATCGACATCGAGAGACGAGGTAAATTTTGCGGTAAGGGCCGAGATGTCCTTCGAAAAGCGCCCCCTTACGAAATTGGAATCGTTTTTCTTTTCGGAAGCCATTGGATTACCTTTTATTTTTTCTCATTAATTTGAACCTCAGGGATTTCAAATTTATAAACCCCGTGGCATCGGCCTGGAAATAGGCCCCTTTGTCGTCTTCAAACGTAACGATTTCTTTCGAATAAAGGCTCGAAGGGGATTTTCTCGATAAAACCCTGATATTGCCCTTGAAAAGCTCAAGGGAAACCGACCCGTTAACGGACTTCTGGGAAGAATCTATAAGGGATTGAAGATGCAAGCGCTCGGGGCTGAACCAGTTCCCTTCGTATATAAGCCTCGAGTATTCCGGCACGATGCCGTCTTTAAGGCCTATCTCCTCCCCCGTGAGGGTAATCGATTCCACCATCCTGTGGGCGAATTGAAGAAGGGTGCCTGCCGGCGTTTCATATACCCCCCTTGATTTCATCCCGGTTATGCGGGATTCGACTATGTCCGCCCTTCCTACGGCGTTTCTTCCGGCTATTTTATTAAGCTCATCGACCATTTTGAAGGGCGAAAGCCGTTTGCCGTTCAGTGAAACGGGGTTCCCGTTTTCATAGACTAATTCAACCTTCTCGGGCATGCCGGGGGCTTTTTCGGGCGAAACGGTTATTTCAAACATGGATTCGGCCGGGGCGTTCTCAAGGGATTCCAGTATCCCTCCCTCATAGCTTATGTGAAAAAGGTTCCTGTCGCTGGAATAAGGCTTTTCTTTCGTTACCGGAACGGTAATGGAGTTTTTCCTGGCGTAAGCGATAAGCTCTTTCCTGGATGAAATATCCCATGTCCTCCAGGGCGCTATGACTTTTATGGAGGGATTTACGGCGGCGTAGGCGAGTTCAAATCTTACCTGGTCGTTTCCTTTTCCGGTCGAGCCGTGGGCGACATATTCCGCCCCCATTTCCGAGGCAATTTCTATTTGTCTTTTCGCGATGAGGGGCCTCGCGATAGAGGTGCCCAAAAGGTACTGGCTTTCATAGACCGCGTTTCCCCGGAGCATGGGAAATATGTAATTTTTCGCGAACTCCTCCTTCATGTCTTCGACGATTGCCACGGAGGCGCCCGTCTTTAAGGCCTTTTCCTTCACGGCCTTAAGGTCCTCCTTTTGTCCCACGTCGCAACAGTAGGCTATTACTTCGGTTTTATACGTGTTTATAAGCCACTTGAGGATAACAGAGGTATCGAGGCCCCCCGAATAGGCCAGTACTATACCGCCTTTTTTCCTTCCGGTTTTCGAAATATGACCCTGCAAACCTACTCCTTTAATTAATTTAGAACAGCATTTCCATTACGGCTTTTTGGATATGAAGCCTGTTTTCGGATTCCTCAAAAACATATTCAGAAAACCTTTCAAAAACGCTTTCGGTTACCTCTTCATTCCTGTGAACCGGAAGGCAGTGCAGGAAAACGACGTCTTTGCCTGCGGTTTTGACGACGGCGTCATCTATGATAAAGGGCTTAAGCTTTTCTATCTTCCTGCTGTTTTTCGTATCCCCTTCCTGACCCATGCTGATGAAGACGTCGGTGGTGATAACGTCGGCATCCTTTGAGGCCGCTATCTTGTCGTGGCTTACGGAAAATGCCCCGCCATGCCTTTTCGCTTCTTTTTCCACCCTGTTATCCACTTTAAAACCTTGAGGAACGGCAAGGGTAAGATTAAAACCCAGAAGCGACTGAAGGCTTACCCATGAGTTCGCCATATTATTGACATCCCCAAAATATACTATTTTCAGATTTTTTACAATATCCCTAATCTTCTTTTTCCGCTTGTTCCCTCCGCCGTATTCACCGGATTTTATCTCGTAAACGGTAAATATATCGGCAAGTATCTGGGCGGGATGATAGAGGTCTGTGAGGCCGTTTATCACGGGTTTTTCGAAATACCGGGCAAATTCCTCTATCCTTTCCTGCTCGTAAGTCCTGATTACGACCCCATCAAGATAACGGCTCAAAACCCTTGCCGTATCCTTTATCGGCTCGCCTCTTCCAAGTTGAAGGTCCCGGGAAGACATGAAAATAGGATAGCCCCCAAGGTCTATGATTCCCACCTCGAAGGAAACCCTTGTCCTTGTGGATGATTTTTCGAAAATAAGACCTATCTTTTTCCCCGAAAGCGGGCACACGGTCATGTTTAATGAGCGGTTCCGCTTGAGAACGCGCGCCCTGTCAATGAGGAAATATATTTCCTCTTCCGTCAAATCGTATATGGACAGAAGATTCCTTGATTCCTTCATTTTTATCCACCCTTTTTTTGTTCCGCGAGTATTTTCCCGAGGGCGCTTATTATTAAATCTATTTCCCCGCGCTCGATTACAAGGGGAGGGGTCAGCCTTAAAACCTTTTCCTGCACGGCCGTTGTAAGGAAACCATTTTCTATGAGCTTCTCCGCTACGGCGCGCGCTTTTAAATCAAAGAATTCCACCGCGCTTATAAGGCCTATCGACCTGATATCCTTTATAAGGCCGGGAAATTTGCTTTTTAACTCAAGTAGCTTTCCGGCAATGTATTTGCTTTTTTCCTTAACCTCGTCAAGAAAACCCTCTTTTGTTATCTCGTCGAAAAACGCGTTCGCGACCGCCGCAACGAGAGGGCCGCCGCCAAAGGTCGAGGCATGGTTCCCCGGCTCGAAGGCTTTCGCGACTTCTTCCCTTGCGAGGACGGCGCCAATGGGAAGGCCGCCTGCTAGCGGCTTCGCGAGGGTCATAATGTCCGGCTCGACCCCGTAATTCATGTAGGCAAACAGCGTTCCCGTTCTGCCGAGACCTACCTGCACCTCGTCGGATATTAAAAGCATCCCGTTCTTTGAGGTTAAATCCCTTATGCCCTTAAGATACGCTTCAGGGACTATGTTTACCCCGCCTTCCCCCTGCACAGGCTCTATTATGACCGCGCAGTATTCGCCTCCTTTAACGAGGTCTGCCGCGGCCTTCAGGTCGCCGAAATCCACGTATGTAAAGCCCGGAAGAAGAGGTTCGAAGCCCTTGTGATATTTTTCCTGGGAGGTCGCGGAAAGCGCCCCGTAAGTCCTGCCGTGAAAGCTGCCGTTCATCGTGATAATCTTATGCCCGTTCCCGGAAATTTTTTTGGCGTGAATCCTGGCGAGTTTTATTGCCCCCTCCACGGCCTCGGCACCGCTGTTACAGAAAAAAACCCGGTCCGCAAAAGAATTTTCGCAAAGCTTTTCGGCAAGTAAAGCCTGGGGAGCGGTATAAAAATAATTGGAAACATGTATAAGTTTTTCCGCCTGGGACGCTATCGCGGAAATTATTTTCGTGTTGTTGTAGCCGAGGTTATTTACCGCGATCCCCGAAGCAAAATCCAGGTAGGAGCGTCCTTTTTCGTCGTAGAGCACGCAACCCTCTCCTTTTTCCAGTTCAAGATCGAACCTGGCATAGGTGTTCATGATATATTTATCGGTAAGTTCTTTCGCCGTTGCCATAAGCTATTAAATTAATTCGTGACCTGGGTACCTATGCCTTTTTCCGTGAATATTTCGAGGAGGACAGCATGGGATATTTTTCCGCTAATTATATGGACGTTTTTAACCCCCATTTTTATTGCCTCAAGACAGGACTTTGCCTTGGGAATCATTCCTCCGTGTATTATGCCGTTTTTAATCATCTGTTCTATCTCTTTGCGGCTTGCCCTTGAAATCAGCCCGTTCTTCTCGCCCAGAAGACCGTCCTGGTCCGAAAGTATTATGAGCTTTTCGGCGTCAAGCCCCGCCGCGATGGCCGAAGCAGCCACGTCCGCGTTGATGTTGAGGGTGCTGCCTTTTTCATCCATGCTTACGGGCGCGATGACGGGGATGAAAGAACTGTCGAGCGTTAAAAGTATTTCTTTGTTAATCCCTTTTACTTCCCCTACAAGCCCGAAATCTATTTTGCCTTTCTTCTTTACCCTTTCCGCGATTATAAGATTTCCGTCCTTACCGGAAAGGCCGCAGGCTTTTCCGCCAAACTTGTTGATAAGGCCCACGAGTTCCTTGTTGATTTTTCCTGAAAGCACCATTTCCACGGCTTCCATGGTCTTTCCGTCCGTCAGGCGGTAACCGTCGTGGAACACGCTTTTTATGCCAAGCCTGTTCAGGAGGCCGTCTATTTCCTTCCCGCCGCCGTGGACTATTATTATATTTATTCCTATAAGCTTCAAAAGAACGATA
>JAKAPT010000025.1 GCA_021806885.1 bacterium
AGTGTTCCAGTTATCACGCCAGTGGTAATGGCTGGGTAGCTATGTTCGGAAGGGATAACCGCTGAAAGCATCTAAGTGGGAAGCCCCCCCTGAGATAAGATTTCCCCCGTGGCAACACGGCTAAAGATCCCTCATAGACTATGAGGTTGATAGGTCAGGTGTGTAAGCGCAGTAATGCGTTAAGCTTACTGATACTAATAGATCGTGAGGCTTAATCTATATTTTTAAATTGTTCACCCTGGTCCTAATTGCTAATTGCTTAATTTTCATTCAGTTCTTTATAAATACAGGTTTTCGGTAACTATAGCATAGGGGATACACCCGTTCCCATTCCGAACACGGAAGTTAAGCCCTATCGCGCCGATGGTATTATGCGGGCAGCTGCATGAGAGAGTAGGTCGTTACCGGATTTAATTACCCCGAGCACCCTCGTTTCGTGTCCGGGGTTTTTTGTATCGATAATATGCTGACATTATTCTCGGTTAACGCTTTTATTTTCTTTTCGGTATTCATCTTTGCCGCAGGCTTGATTCTTGGAAGCTTTCTGAATGTCCTGATTTTGCGGCTTCCGTCCGGCAAATCGGTAATTTACCCCCCCTCTTCCTGTCCCTCATGCGGGGCAAAAATACGTTTCTATGACAATATTCCCGTATTGAGCTATATATTATTGGCTGGAAAATGCAGGGCCTGCGGGCATAAAATTTCCCCGCTTTATCCCTCCGTCGAGCTTCTCACGGGCATATTAATTTATCTTTTATTTTTAAAATATTTCTATAACGCGTTTTTTTTCTACGATATTAATCCTTCGAATATCGCCTTTTTCAAAGATTATCTTCTCACGCTTTTATTTTATTTCATTTCCTTTTCCGTCTTCGTCCTAATACTTATTCCCGTTTTTTTTATAGATTTTTTCCGCCAGATTATTCCCGATAGCCTTAGCATTCTTCTTATAATCCTTGGGTTCGCCTTTAATATATTCCTTCTTAAAAAGTCCGTTCTTTTTCCCCTAGAAGGTTTCGCGGCGGGAGGCGTATTTTTTTTCCTGATAGCGTTTTTTTACGAACGCGTCAGAAAACGCGAGGGGCTTGGAGGCGGAGATGTAAAGCTTATCGCGGGGTTAGGGGCTTTTCTTGGACTTAAGGGGGTAATTTTTACAATATTCGCGGGGTCCGTCTTTTCCCTTATCGGCTTTTTGGTAGGCTCTTTGTTTTTTCACTCCTACAAGGATAAAAAGGTTCCTTTCGGGCCTTTTCTTTCGATGGCCGGGGTTTTTTATATTTTTTACGGGTTTCACCTTATGAACCTTTATTTTGCCCTTATTCACTGATTTCTGATTTCGTGAGTCTCGCTGAGCTCCGAGATGCTCCGTTGACTCGGTATCCTTTGCTTTATGGAAAACAAGGCCGATAAAAAATCCAGGAAAACCTTCCGCAATCTTTTCACGAGGGTGGTGCCCGATAAAAGGGAAAAGATAAAAAAAGAGATTGCGGATAAAGAAGCGAAAAAAAACGAAGAGAATAATTCCGCCGGACGGGGACGAAAAAATGGAAAAAGCTAAATTATTTTATGAATGCATAATGTGCGGGACCCCCTTCGATATCGAAATAGACGCCGGAAATTTTAAATGCGCAAGCAAGGATGCGGATGGACGGGGGGAGTGCCTGTATGAATATAAAAGCAACACTTATTGCTGCGGCAACGAAATCGAGATAAGGATTCATGTATGGAGTTCCCAGGGCGGCGGCTTAATCCGTCATGAAATTACCGATAAAGGGCTTGTCAACCTGAGGACCGAAAATTTCGAAAACGTATTAAACGAGGTGTGCCGCCAAATGGGGAGCCTGATGTTTGCCTGAAAATACGCGTTATTGACAAGGTTCATTAATTATGTAAAAATAACATAATACCTTAATAAAAAATGGAGAAATCTAATGAATAAACCCCCCCTAAAAAAATCCTTGCCCCTGCTCGCGCCGGCGATTATTTTAGCCATAACGGCTCTTTTTCTTTCCTTTTCAGGCGTTAAAATCGCCTCGGCGGCTGTCGGGGTAGGAATATTGCCATACAGGCTCATATGCCAGAACATCTCCCGTTATTCGTATGTAGCTGATTCAATCCCCGTTTTAATGGCTTCCGACCTTTCTTCGGAGAGCATAATCGTCGCGAACAATTCCGACATTAAGGATTTTATTAATAAAAACCGGTTCACCTCTTTTTCGACCGGTAATCTTCAAAAAATTTCAAAACATTTCGGACTTGATTATTTAATTTTCGGAAACCTTGTAGGTATAGGAAAGGTTTTCGACCTTCAGACAAACATATACAGCTCCTCTCAAAACTCCGTCGTTTATACGAAATCTGAAACGATTACCGGCGTTAATTTCATAATTAATGACATAAACCGGTTATCGGGGAAAATTAAACAGGAGATTGGGTCTTTGTCCGCGTCGTCCGCGGTTCCTTCGATTCCCCAGGCAAAAACATCCCTTGCGATTCAGACCCCGTCGCCTGTAACCCCGGCTGTTTCCGCAAATCAGGGCAATGAATTTATAAAACGCTATAATTACGCCGGAAACGGCCAGGGCCTCGCGAGGACCGAAGCTAAAAAATACGTGATACACGCGATGGCCGCGGGGAATTTTTTTAATCCGGGGCTTAAGGCGGTAGTCGCGACGGACCACAGGATTATAATTTACAGCCTTACGTATAAAGGAGGGCTTACCAAACTTGCCGGCTACCATCTCGCCGTAAGGTCGAACGTGATTTACGTTGGAATATATAAAATGTCCGGCGGAAAATCCTTCATCGTCGTTACCAGGGCAAGGTTAGGCGTAATCGAGTCGTTCCTGCTTGGCTATGAAAGCGGCAAGATTACTAAGGTTACAGGAAATTATAACCTTTTTCTGAGGGTTATGGACATAGGCGGCAAAAGAGTCATCGTGGGACAGGAGCCTGTTTCCGTCATCCCGTCCGGCCGTTTTTTCAACGACTATGTAATAGGGCAAAACAATTATCCGATAGGCCAGTTCGGCGGGCAAACGAATATATATGGTTTTGACGTGACCGGCTCTTCCCTCGTGAAATCTACTGAAATTAAGTTCCTTAAAGGAATGACGCTCTACGGAACCGTTTACGGTAATTACGAGGGCAGCGGCGTAAACTACCTCGTCGCGCTTTCCAACTCCGGGAATTTAATGGTTATAGACGGCAAAGGGAATGCCGTATACACCGGTTCCCAGGCATACGGCGGTTCCACGCTTACGGTAAAGGTCCCGTCCATGTTCGGGGTGAGGAGCTCGTCAAGGCCCAACGGCTTTATTTACAATGTTCCCGCGCAGATGACGGGATTTTCCTATGCGGGTAAAGACAACGTCGTAGTAATCAAAAATTTTAACGAGACCGCTTTTCTTAAGTATCTCAATTATTATTCAAAAACCGCCATCTATAGCCTCGTCTGGGACAAGGTGGGCTTTTTCCCGGCATGGAATACGAAACCCATCGCTGGCTATTCCGCCGGTTTCTCGATTTTAAGGAAAGGCAGCCAGGTCTACCTTATAGACGCCGTAGTCGCAAACCCCGGTTCGGCCTTTACGAGCCCTAAGAGCTATATAGCTATATACAGGATTTCCAAATAACACGGGGCCCCGGCCCCTGTTTTACATAGCCAAAAGGGGTCCGATTTATTTTTTATCAAGCCGGAACCCCCTGTTTTCTGTTGCCTAAATAACCGTTGTTTGCTATAATTAATATCTCGTTGGCCGGGGAATTTCCCTGTTATCTTATCCTCCAAAAACGGCGGTGTAGCTCAGCCGGTTAGAGCATACGGCTCATATCCGTAGTGTCCGGGGTTCAAGTCCCTGCACCGCCACCACTTAAAATATTTAGTCCTTTTTTCATTTTTCGCGCATAAAAGGCCATATTTGCATTTAATCCTCATCCGGTTTGACAATATTTTTTTATAATCTGATATAATCTCATATAGTTGGAATATGAGATATAAAAAGGTCGAGCGCATAGGCTTCGGCAAAGGCACGAGATACAGAAAGATATAGGGAAAATTGTCTGACGGGAAAAAGCGCATAGTATAGTAGATTATGACGAAGCCGATAAAATAACCGCCGTTGAAATAACGTCTTTTTCTAAAAGAGCCGAAAAGGAAGGATTTGCCGAAGCCGTTGCGATATAACAATAGAGAAATGTTTAATGTTAGGGAAGGGTCGCGTTTGAGACTTCCGGGGTTCTATTACGACAGGTCGAGAAGTTCCGAAGCTTCTTCCTTTGTTGGAATGCCGACAAATGAAAGTTTTCCGTCTATGACGGTTGAAGGGACGCTTCTTATGTATAATTCTATCGATAGCCTTCTTCCTTCCGGCTCGGAAACGTCTAACGACCTGTAGTTAAAATTATCGCGCTCGGCTAAAAGCCTTTTCCATGCGTTATCCGCGGGAACGCACTCTTCGCACCATTTTGAAATCAGGAGAATAACATCGTGCTTTTTATCTTCCATATGTTTTTACTGGCTTGAACACCTCATGCACTGGATCTGGTTTTTTATTATCTTTTCCCTGTATTTTTCTACGGCTTCTTTCCCGGTAAGCAAACCGGCCAATTCGCTTAAATCCAGGGCTTTAACTTTACTCACCCA
Organism: bacterium; assembly: GCA_021806885.1. Lineage (GTDB taxonomy): Bacteria > SZUA-79 > SZUA-79 > Acidulodesulfobacterales > Acidulodesulfobacteraceae > JAKAPT01. The sequence goes on from JAKAPT010000025.1 coordinate 4,646, forward strand.
CGCGTCTTTATAAGGAGATACATTTAAGAGAAGAGGGTCTTTTAAGAGAGCCTCGTTGACTTCGACGATTTCTCCGGATACCGGAGACGGGATAGGTCCTACCCATTTGCCGCTTTCGATTGTTGCCGTATTGCCTCTTTTTTGAACGATACTTCCGACCTTCTTAAGCGTTACGTGCAAAATTTTACCGGCCTGGGTCTGGGCAACGTCGGTCATTCCAAGCATAACGATATTGTTTTCGATGGGCTTTGCCCAGGTATCCCTTTCGACGTCATAATACAGGTCCTCTGGTAGTTCGCATCCCTGCACCTCGGCCATATTTATTCCCTCATTTGAAAATAAATTAAATTGGGATAGAATATTTATATCGTGTTTATTATTAATTATTATAGCATAGTTTATCCTAATTGTCGGGAAATCCCCGGCAGGGATTTACGTGAGGGGGGCGGGGATTCGATATGGATACGAGTATAGACCCTATCGCGGCTTTAAAAAGCGACCACGAAGCAGTCAGGGCCGTTTTGAATAACCTGGAAGGATACCTGAAAAAAATAGGCTCGGTTTCCTCGGACGGGCTCAGGAATAATTTAATAAACCAGCTTCATGAGATAACAGCCTTTACCGATAAAGATCTTGAAATACACTTTAGGAAAGAAGAGGAGGCTTTGTTTCCCGTTCTCGGGAATTATATCGGGGTGGAAACCGGCCCTATTCATGTCATGCTTTTGGAGCATAAGCAAAGCAGGGAGCTTTCGGCAGAATTTAAGGCAAGAATTAATAATTATCTTGCCGCGAAAGACTTTAAATCGATAATAGACCTCGGAAACTCATTCAGCCGGCTCCTTTTTTCCCATATAGACAAGGAAGAGAATATATTGTTCATTATGGCGGATACGCAGTTATCGCCGGGAGAAAAACAGGGTATAATGGAAAAAATGCTGACTATAAAATAAAAATACAAAGAAGCTAAAATTTGCGAAAGGCGGTTGTTTTACAAAGAGAGCGTTACGTAATATAATAGAAATATTATGAATGCCATTTCGAAAATTGTTTTTATTCTTTTTGCGTATATATTCGCCGAAATATACGTTTTCGTGGAAGCGTCCAGGATGGTAGGATTCTTTAACGCGTTATTTCTTCTTTTTCTCTTCAGCCTGGCGGGTTACGCGATAACCAAAATAGTGAAGGGCGCTTCGTTCAACGCCGCCATGGCAGACTTTGCCGATGGGAAATCGCCTTCCCGGAACCTTGTCAAATCCGCCGCTTATTTTATTGCCGGGGTGTTGTTTCTGGTGCCAGGCTTTATAAGCGACGTAATAGCCGCCTTTTTCCTTATTCCCTTTTTAAACCTTTATTTGATTTACCTCGTTCTTAAATATTTCAGGAATAAATTTAAGGGCAATTTCAGCTTTTTCCGGGGAAACTGGGATTACATGAAAAATTCTCCCCCGGAGGGTTTTTACGGGAAAGATATTACCTTTCCGTCCCTGCCGCGGGGAAATGGAGAAGAAAATTAATCGGTGCGTTCTGATAAAGCTGAATGGCTTGCGTAGTTCATAATATATTTCTCGTCTATTATGGATATTAAAAGCTTTAAAACAAAACCGGTTTACCGGGTATTGGCCGCATTACTGGTCATAGCAATCGGCGCGGTAGTTTACGCCGCCATAAGGGGAAATAATAATATCTATGTTCCCAAGGGGTGGGTGAAGCATTCCGTTAAATACGGGCCGTTCCTGATAGCGCCCAAAGGCTGGGCGTTTAAATTCGACAAAAATAACGGCAGCGTTTTCCTTAAAGGGATAAATGGGGAAACCGCCGTCATATGGCCCTTTTTTTCAAATAAGCCGATTAACGCCGGGGCAGCCGGATTTGCCCTGACGAGGCTCGAGCGAAGGATATGGCCCGGGGCTCGTTGGAACCGCCCTGAGCAGACGCTCGCTAACGCGGTGCGGTCGGGCGGCCGGAACGGAAATAAATCGGGGATTGCCCTTTTAACTTGGGTAAATACCGCCAAAGGAACCTCGCTGTGCTTATTCGCGGCATCGGCCCCGACTAAAGAATTTAACAGTTCCATCAAAACTTTTTCACGCATATTCGAAAGCTTCAAGGCGTCCGGACCCGCCCTCCAAAAAAGGCCCGCGCGGCCTCAAATCGGTTACGTGACCTGGCAGGACCCCCGCGAAAGGGCCTTTACCGTTAGAGTTCCCTCCTCCTGGAACGTTTCGGGAGGGGCGTTCAGGTACGCCCCTCTGGACGTGAGGCTGGAGATGAGAAGCATCTCCCCCGGCGGAAAAATACTCGCCCAGATAGGGGACGCGAGCATTCCCGTCTACGCTATTCCGAACCGGCTCTTGAGCATGGGCGGTTATCGCCCTGGCATGTATTACTCTCCCGGTTATGGAATCAGGGAGATGGTATGGCCGTATATGTATGGTTTGCAGTACGCGAGATATTACGCGAGCGACGTCGCATCTAAGGGATGTTCAGGCTTTCGTTTGACCGGTTCGAAAGACAGGAGCGATATTTCTTCCGCCGCCGACAGGTCTTACGAGGAATACGGGCTTCCGATAAGACTTAGCGCGGGGGAAGTAAAGTTTTCCTGTGTAAGGAACGGGAAGGAATACAGCGGTTACGCGTTCGCGGGGACATACGAAACCCAGGATCTTTGGGGCGTCATGTACCTGTTCGTAGCTCTGGCGCCGCGCCCGGAATTTAGCGAGGCCATGAGTATCCTCTCCCATGAAATAAAGACCTTCAAGAGAAATCCACGGTGGGTCGAAATGAACGAGCATATATCTATGAACGCTTCCCGTATTATTTCCGAAACCGGAAACAAGATAGCGAACATGATTTCTTCCTCCTACAATTACCGCCAGAAGGTTATGAACGAAATATCGCGCAGGCGCGAGAACGCCATTATAGGGGAAGTCGACGTTGTGGATCCGGACACAGGCGAAGATTATAAAGTGGATGACGGTTCGAACTACTACTGGATGTCTCCGGACGGAACGGTGGTCGGTACTAACACGGACAGCATCCCGAACCACGATATAAACTTTCGCAAGCTTATGCTAAGGCCGTGAACGGGGGTTTATTATCCCGATATGTCTTCGAGCTCCCTTCCCGTGGAGGATGGGCCGAATAATGCCATTATTCCCGCTAAAAAGCCGGTAATTCCTATCGCGGCGAAACCGCCGAAAAAAGAATACCTTTGAACGAGAACGGGGAGAAGGAGCGCCCCCAGGGCTCCCCCGAGATGGCCTATGCCGTCGCTTAACGCGAAGCCGGTAGCCCTGGCCCTCGTAGGGTAGCTTTCCGCGGTGTAGGTGTAGGCAACCTGCAGATACATGCCGAGCGCGAGGGAAGCGAGAAACGAACCGAGCGTTATCGCAGCCGCTCCGGCAAGGCTCCCGAATAAGAGCATGGCGGCGAGCCATATAAAAGTCGCGCCTATTATGGAATATTTCCTTTCTATCCTGTCGGATAGATAAATCATTAATGCCGCGCCCAGAGGATAGCCCGCGGCTCCTAAGGAAAGGTATTCTATGGAAGAGAAAAGCGAAACATGCCTGAAACTAAGAAGGGTCGCGGAATCGCCCAGAAAGCCATAATTTCCGATATACCACAAAAACCACATCGATGTGAACAGGGCAAGGCGCCTGATGTATACGCCCTTAAAGACGTATTCGGTCGGGAATTTTCCGGATTCGGCATTGACTTTCACGGGCGCGGGCTCCTTCAGCAGGATTCCCCTGCCTTTAATGTATCCCTCCATCTTTTCCAGTATATTAAGGGCTTTTTTGGTCTTGCCGTTTAAAATTAGCCACCTTGGAGATTCGGGGAGTTCGTATCTTAGCGCGACAGCGATAAACGCGATTACCCCTCCTATGCCGAAAAGCGCCCTCCAGCCGGAATAAAAGCCCGGAACGACGGCTAAGGCTATGAAAGGCGTAACAGCCTGCCCCAGTATTCCTATAAGAAAAGTAAGGGAGGTAATCTTCCCCCTTATGCCCGGAGGGGCGATTTCCGCAAGGTAAACCGAGACGAGGTTAAGGTCGGCCCCAACGCCTAACCCCGTTATAAACCTGAAGAAAGACAATTCAACCATGTTGGTCGAAAGGGCGTCCCCGAAGGAGCCTATGCCGGTAACGACCATGGTGAGAAGGAGCATTTTGTACCTGCCGTATTTATCGGCAAGGGTGCCTATGACGTAAGAGCCGGCGATATAGCCGATCAGGCCTACGGACAGGGCGAAAAACAGTATTTCGGAGTGGGTCAGCCTGAACTGGGCGGCGATGGGAGGCATCGCGAACCCTATATCCGTTATATCGAAAAAAGTGAAAAAGTATCCGAGCCCTATTACAAGTATGGAAAGGGGCGGAAGAGGCCAGTGTTCCAGCCTGTCCATCCGGGCAAGAATGTCGCCGTCGAGGGCAGCGATACCTTCGGGAGATTTATTCATACAACGTCCCTCCATATACGTCAACCTTATTTAATATTTTGTTGTACCATAAGTGGCCGGTTAAAAACAAGAAGGAAGACACGTCAGGGACACGTTTTGAAGATGTTTTAATAATATGGTATATATGAACTGTGTCGGTAGACAGTATATTTAACTTTTAATCATATTGAGATTATTTATGCAAGAGGGCTATAAGTTTTATACCGAGCTTAACGTCAGGTACGAGGAGACCGACCAGATGTCCGTCGTTTATTACGGCAAATATTTTGTCTATTTCGAGGTGGCGAGGACCGAGTATCTGAAAAATATCGGGCACAGCTATCCCGAGATAGAAAAAAGAGGAATGTTTTTCGTCGTCGCGGAGGTAAACTGCAAGTATTTAAGCCCCGCGAGGTATGACGATATGATAAGAGTTTACACTAAAGTGGATTACGTCAAGAATTCAAGTTTTAACTTTGTCTACGACATGGTAAGGATTTTGCCCGGGGAAGGCGGTGAGGACGCTGAAGAGCCGGTCGCAAAAGGAAATTCAGTTCTTGTTTGCGTGGACAGAACCGCTTTTAAGCCCATAAGAATGCCCGATTACCTAAGGACGGCAGTTTTAAATTTCGAAAGTAAATAAAATAAATCGGCTATGTAGCCCATCCCACCGCGGGTTATAGGGCTGAAATCGTAAAAGACGTAATAAAATCTCCCAAAGACATGGAAATCGTCACGATAATAAATTTCTGGAAACACAAGGATGAACTGGACGCCTTACTGAACGAAAAGCAAAAAGAGGTTGAGTTTAAAAGGCCGGAGAGAAAATCGTGTGAATCGTTTGAGTACATAGACAGGTATTGCTTATAAAGAGCGGGGGTAAAATTTCCGATTAATCCTTTATATAATAATACATTTTAATGGCGGAAAACGATTAACAAAACGAAGTTCAGCATACGCAGGCAGGCGTTTACGAAAACAAAGCTTTCCACTGCCGGAGTGCCCAATGGTAAAAAAATATTACATTATATCATTCATATTACTTGGCGCGCAGATCCTTGCCGCTCTTTTCGTTTTCGCGATATCCTTCAGATCTTACGAGATAAACCCTTCGGGAATAATTGCCGCCGCCCGCGCCTTTATTATTTTCACCATAGCGATAAACGGCCTTGTCCTTTTTCTCTTTTTTAAAATTCATACCGATAAAAATATCGATGACCTGGAGGCGATGGCCTTGACCGACGGCCTTACTAATCTTTATAACAGGAGATATTTCGATAAGTATTACGACAATATTTTTCACCAGAGCTCAAGGTATGGCGTGCCCTTTTCCCTCATAATGATCGATATTGACCATTTCAAGAAGATAAACGATTCCTTCGGACACGATGCGGGAGACTCGATATTAAAGATTGTTTCGGATACTTTAAGAAACAACGTAAGGAAGTCCGATATTGTTTCAAGGTTTGGAGGGGAAGAATTTATAATATGTCTTCCGCAGACGTCCATAGCCGAGGCCTTCGACGTGGCAAGAAAGCTTTACCAGAAAATTCTCATTCTTGAAATGGAAAACATAAAGAAGGTTACCGTCAGCATGGGGGTCGCCTGTTACAGGAAGGAGCTCGAAAACAGGCCGAAGGACTTATTAAAGCATGTGGATAACCTTCTTTACAGGGCTAAGAATAACGGTCGGAACAGGATAGTCTCCGAGGACTCTTATGGAGACGTTATCGAGATCGATGAAAGCGCCTGGGGGGGAGAGAGCCTTAATTTTTAAGCGTGAAAGCGACCATGCCTCATAAAACGTTCTTCCTTACCGGAACAGATACCGGCGTCGGAAAAACCCTCGCAAGCCTTTTTTTGGTTTTATCGCTTAAAAAACGAGGTTTTGACGCGGGGTACATGAAGCCCGTGGAAACCGGCGTGAAAATAAGGAAAAACGGCGCCAGGGCATATATTGACGGCTCATATGTTAAAAAAATGGGCGGCCTCGGCGCAAATATCGGGAGCATCACCCCCTTTACCTTCGAAAAACCGCTTGCTCCATACGCCGCGTCAAGGTTCGAAGGGAAAAAATTTACGATAGGCGGAATCATAAGCTCTTTCAAGGAGTCAAGCTCTGGTTATGACTATATGATTGTCGAAGGGGCCGGCGGAATGCTGGTTCCTTTCGAAAAGGGTTTTTTCGCGGTCGATATCGCGAAAAAGATTGGGGCACCGGTCATCCTTGTGACGAGGGCGGGGCTCGGGATGATAAACCAGACCCTTTTAAGCATCGAATGCGCAAGGAGCCGCGGAATAGAAATGGGCGGAATAATAATCAATAACGCCTTAAACGAAAAAGACGAAAGCATCAATTCAAACAAAGATATTCTTTCAGAACTCACGGATGTTCCCATAATAGGGAATATCCCCCACCTTGATAAAAAAGAACTTAAAGACCCCAAAACACTTGAATGGTATGCCTTAAAATATGTGGACATATCAAGGATTTTAGGGTAAAATCATTTAGATTTTGATTATAATTTTAATATAAATAAGGAACCTTGCCGCCATGAAATTTGAACGCTCTAAGAGACTTAACCAGCTCCCGCCTTATCTTTTTGCCGAGATCGACAGGCTTAAAACAGCCGTTAAGGCCAAAGGAGTCGACATTATAAGCTTTGGAATAGGGGATCCGGACCTGCCTACCCCCAAATCCATAATCGATGTCCTTAAGAAGGAAAGCGAGATCGACGCGAACCACAAATATCCTTCTTACGAGGGGCTTTTAAAATTCAGGGAATCCGTGGCTAAATGGTATAAAAAAAGATTCGGGGTTGAGCTTGACCCCGACAGGGAAGTTCTTTCTTTGATAGGTTCGAAAGAAGGAATAGGGCATATTCCGCTCGCGTTCATAAACCCCGGCGACGCCGTTCTAGTCCCCGACCCGGGTTATCCCGTCTATCGCGCCGGTACCATATTTGCCGGAGGGACGCCTTACATAATGCCCCTTAAAGAAGAGAACGGCTTTTTGCCAGACTTTTCCCTGATTCCCGGGGATATTCTTAAAAAGGCGAAACTTATGTTTCTAAATTATCCTAATAATCCGACCTCGGCCCGCGCCGATAGGCATTTTTTCAACGAAGCGGTCAAATTCGCGAAAGATAACGGGATAATCATCGCCCATGATTTCGCGTATTCCGAAGTTTACACCGGGGAAAAAGGGAACGACTCATTTCTTTCCGCGCACGGGGCAAAAGACGTGGGGATAGAGTTTCACTCCCTGTCTAAAACCTTTAATATGACGGGGTTCAGAATTGGCTTCGCTGTCGGGAATGAAAATGTCATAAGCGCCCTTGGAGCGGTGAAAACAAATCTCGATTCCGGGGTGTTTCAGGCGATTCAGCTCGCCGGGGCGTTCGGACTCGACAACGAGCTTAAAGCCGTAAGGGAAAACAATCTCATCTATAAAAAAAGAAGGGATATTCTAACCCGCGGACTTGAAAAATTGGGCTACAAGGTTTATAAATCCGATTCCACGTTCTATGTCTGGACAAGGGTTCCGAAAGAAGGGACAAGCTCCAAGGATTTCGCGATGTCCCTCCTGAACGAGACCGGGATAGTCGTTACCCCGGGCTCGGGGTTCGGAGAAAACGGGGAAGGCTATATAAGGTTTTCTCTTACCATAAACGAAGACAGGATTAAAGAAGCCCTGATAAGAATGGGGTTATGAACCTCGATATCTACCTTGGATTAGGAACCAACCTCGGTAATCAGGAAAAAAACCTGATAGACGTATTAAGGCTGATAAAGGCAAATATTTCCGGAGCAAATATAAAAGCCGTTTCGGACATATTCCTTACTTCCCCTATCGGGGGGATTCCACAGCCCGATTATCTAAACTGCGCAATTATTTTGTCAGAAACAATAAATGATTCCGAAGGCGGGGAAAGCCTGTCCGGGGCAGTCCTTAAACTCTTTTCGGTTTTTAAAGAAATAGAAAAGGCCTTAGGAAGGGATACCGAAATCCCCAGGAATTCCCCGAGGATTATCGATATAGATATTCTCTATATTTTTGACTGCCTGAATAAAAAACCTGTGGCTCTTGACATTCCAGGCCTGAAAATCCCGCACCCCGGGATACATAACAGAAAATTTGTCCTTATCCCCCTCCTGGATTTAATCGGAAAGGTTCCCTTTATTGAAAACAAAATTCCTTTTAATGAAATTGAGCTGAAAAAGTCGCTGGTTGAGCTTGGCGAGAGCGAGTCCGGGATGTCACAGAAGGTAAGCCTCTATGGGAGGTTTAATGACGATTTTACCCTGATATCACGCTAACGGGCCACAAGCCTTTCTTCGCAGAACACTTTATGGGGAAGCTCTTCGTTGTCGATCGAAATAAGCCCTCTTTTTATCTCCATTATCTGCGGTTCTTTTGAGCCAAACCTTTCAATAAGGAATTTTGCCGCCTCCTGCGGTATTATGACGTTTCCGCAAGTGAAGATATCCACCGCGGCGTAATCATATTCCGGCCATGTGTGGATTGAGAGGTGGGATTCGGCTATTATGACCATCCCGCTGATTCCAAAAGGGTTAAATTCGTGAAATTTATATTCGACTATTGTTGCCTTAGCCTCAGTGGCTGCGTCAAGAAGAGCGGTTTCAACAAATTCCAAATCCCCGAGCTTTTTATTCTTGCAATTTTTAAGCTCTAAAAGCAAATGAGTTCCTAAAGAATTCATTTTGTTTTACCTCCTTGATATTAAAATAATAAAAAATAAGCACGATTTTTTATTATATTTTTTATAAGCAAAATTGCAAGCAAAATTTTAATATTTTTTCCATCTTATTCAATATCGGATATATAATTTATATCTAAAGTTAAATTAATGGAAAAACTTGACGGTTATTCAGAGAAATTGTTATAATTTTCATTTGGAGATCGCAATAATGGAAACCATAAACCAGTCCGAATTATTCGACGAGACAGATAAAATAATCCTGAATATACTGCAGGTAAATTTTCCTGTATCCAAGAGGCCCTTTCTTGAAATAGCCGCTCAGACCGGCGTTTCCGAAAACGAGGTTATGGAAAGGATTGTTAACCTTAAGAAAAAAAGGGTGATAAGGCAGATAAGCGCGATATTCGATTCGCATAATATAGGATATAAGAGCACCCTTGCGGCCCTGAGGGTTAAAGAGGAAAATATAGACAATGCCGCGTCCGTTCTTAACTCCCACAAGGGCGTGAGCCACAATTACCTTCGCAACAACTCTTTTAACATATGGTTTACCATAACCCTTCCGTCGGGAACAAGCCTCGAAGAGGAGATAAAATCCCTTGCCGGAGCGGCGAAAGCGGATTCGTATCTCATGCTTCCCACCATAAAGCTTTTTAAAATAGGCGTAAATTTTGACATGACGGGGGAGGACAACTCCTCGTTTAAGTTTTTTTCGCATGACGATTTTAAATCTGACGACGAAATAAGGGTTTCTGATTTCGAAAAGGGCCTTATAAGGGAGCTTCAGAAGGACCTGGAAATTACCCGGGAGCCTTTCAAGAACTCATCGGAAGTCCTGAATATTTCCCAGGGAGAGCTTATTGGGGCGATAAATAAATTTATAGCCGAGAAAAAAATGCGCCGGTTCGCCTGTGTTTTATACCACCAGAAGGCCGGTTTCAGTTATAATATTATGGGCATATGGAAATCGAAGACCGGGGACGTGGAAAAAAACGGCAGGCTCATGTCCGCGGTAAAAGAGGTGTCCCATTGCTACCAGAGACCCATTTACCCGGGCTTGTGGGAGTATAACATATTTACGATGATACATTCAAAATCAAAAGAGGACGCTCTGAGGGTTATGAAGGATATTTCAAATCTAACAGGCATAAAGGACTATGATTCCCTTGAAAGCGTTAAAGAATTTAAAAAAGTGAGGGTGAAGTATTATGTTTAATCAGAGCGAGCTTCTTACGGAATTTTTCATTTACCCGCTTATTTTTTGTTCCATTATAGCCCTGGCCATTATAATAGAGCGTTTTTACAGCCTAAGGAAGTCTAAAATTTTTCCCCAGGATTTTCTTTACGACGTGGAAAGGTTTATAAAAAACGGCGAGATAGACAAGGCGAAGGGACTCTGCATAGGGGCTAAAACGCCTCTTGCGAAAATTTACCTTACGATAATAGAAAACCATAAAAATTCCATCGATACGATTAAGCTTGAAATGGAGGAATCGGGCAAAAGGGCATACTTAGACCTTGAGAAAAATCTCGAAGGGCTCAGCGCAATAACCACAATTTCCCCGCTCTTAGGGCTTCTTGGAACCGTCGCCGGCATGATTAGGGCCTTAAGCGCCGTGTCTTACCAGAATGGAATCGCTAATCCCCACATGCTGGCCTTAGGCATTTCCGAGGCGCTTTATTCCACTGCCCTGGGACTTATAATAGCCATAGTTTCGTATTTATTTTACAAGTATTTTTCCTCCAGGGCGTATAATTTCGGCGCGTTGATGGAAGATACGGCATCGTCTGTTTTGTCCTACGTTAAACAGGATAATGCCATATGAAATTCGTTGCGAGAAGGAAACCGGAACCGATAATCAACGTCATCAATATGGTTGACGTTTTTCTTACCCTTTTGATATTTTTCATGATGACCACCACGTTCAGCGCCAATTACGGCATAAAGATAAATCTTCCAAAGTCGGGGGTAAGCTCGGCAACAATCTCAAAAAAACCATTAACCCTTTATATTACAAAAACAGGCGCTGTCTTTTACCAAAACAAACAGATTTCGGAAAAGGACCTGAACCTGCTTTTCAAAAATATCAAAGCGGCGGGGGGCAATCCTACCGTTATAATAAAGGCCGATAATAAATCAACCGCCGGAAATATCGTGAATGTCATGGGCCTTAGCCTTAAGCACGGCTTTTATAAAATAGCTATTGCCACCAAAAAATAAAATTTAAACGGCTTTCCATAACAAAAGGAGCAGACCGGATTGATAGAAAGATATTCCCTGCCAGAAATATCGAAGATATGGTCCCTTGAAAACAAATACCATGCATGGCTCAAGGTGGAAATCGCCGTATGCGAAGCGTATAACAAGGCAGGGAAAATCCCCGATAAATCCCTCAAAAATATTGCTTCGAGGGCAAAGTTCGATGCAGGGGAAATAGAAGAGATCGAAAAAGTCACGAGGCATGACGTAATAGCGTTCCTCACGAACGTCGCTAAATACGTGGGCGAGGACTCGAGATATATACACCTTGGGCTTACCTCTTCCGATGTGGGCGATACGTCCTTTTCCCTGGTTTTCAGGGAGGCCCTTCAGCTAATTCTGGTTAAGACCTCAGGGTTAAAAGAAATACTTAAAGACCAGGCGATTAAGCATAAGCTTACTCCCCAGATTGGAAGGACACACGGAATACACGCGGAACCCGTTACGTTCGGCTTTAAGCTCCTCATATTTTACGAGGAGATAGAACGGGCCGAAGAGAGGATAAAAAACGCGATAGAAAGAATCTCGGTCGGAAAGCTCTCCGGCGCGGTAGGCACCTATGCCAATATCCCTCCTGAAGTAGAGAAAAACGCCCTTAAAATACTCTCGTTAAAACCACTTTTGTCCAACCAGGTGGTTCAGCGGGACATATATGCCGACGCCTTTTACTGCCTCGCCTCCCTGGGGAGTTCCTGCGAAAAGATCGCGGTGGAGATAAGACATCTTATGAGAACCGAGGTAGGGGAGGTCGAAGAGCCTTTTGGCGCGGGACAAAAAGGGTCATCCGCCATGCCCCATAAAAAAAATCCCATAGTGTCCGAAAATATCTGCGGGCTTTCAAGGGTCTTAAGGGCAAACCTTATGGCGGCCCTTGAGAATATACCTCTGTGGCATGAAAGAGACATTTCCCATTCTTCCGTTGAAAGGATTATAGCCCCGGATTCAACGATTCTTGCCTATTACATCATACATCAGCTCTCTAATATAGCGGAAAACATGATCGTCCATTCGGAAAGAATGCTCCAAAACATGGATATCACTAAAGGCGTTATATTTTCACAGCGGGTATTGCTTGCCCTCGTGGACAAGGGCATGCTCAGGGAAGACGCCTATAAGATAACGCAGAGGCTTGCCCATAAAGGCATATCCTCCAAGAAGGGATTCAAAAACCTTCTTCTTTGCGACAAAACGGTTTCAGGGTATCTTTCCTCAAAAGAGATCGAAAAGATTTTTGACATAAATTATTATTACAGGCACATCGATTATATTTTCGAAAGGTCATTAAAGAAGCGTTAAAAACGGAGGGGAAATGGCAAAAAAGGCTTTTGTTAAGGTAATGCTGAAGGAAGAGGTGCTTGACCCTCAGGGAAGGGCGGTGCTGTCCGTTTTAAAGTCCTCCGGATATAAAAACATCAAGGATGTGAGGGTCGGGAAATACGTGGAGATTTTATTTAACAGCGAAAAAGATAAAAAAAAGGCGCTTGAAGAGGTCAGCGAAATCTCCGAAAAAATCATTTCAAATCCGCTGATAGAAAAATTCGACGTGGAAATCAAATAAAAAATGAAAAACTCTGGAATAAATGCCGGCATTACGGTTTTTCCCGGCTCAAACTGCGATTTCGACGTATTTAATGTTTTGAAAGACATATTTAATATTAACGTGTCTTTTATATGGCATAAGGACAAAATCCGAAACTACGACGATTTTGACTTTATAGTGATTCCCGGCGGTTTTTCTTACGGGGATTATTTAAGGTCAGGGGCTCTCGCGGCAAGAAGCCGCGTAATGGATTCCCTTAGAAATTATTCGGAAAAAGGCGGGATAATCCTCGGCATATGCAACGGTTTTCAGATACTCGCCGAGGCCGGGCTGTTAGAAGGCGTACTGCTGACAAACAGTTCCTTAAAGTTCGAGTGCGGGGACGTTTATCTTAAAACATTCAATTATGAAACCCCTTTTACATGCGCTATCGAAAAGGACAGGGTGCTTAAAATGCCTATCGCCCATCACGACGGAAACTATTTTGCCCCCGAAAGAAAAATAAGGAGCCTTATAAAAGATAAAGGCGTTATTTTTAAGTATTCCGATATTGAAGGAAAAATTTCGGCGGATTCCAATCCTAACGGTTCGCTTTTAAATATCGCCGGAATATCCAACAAAAGGTTTAACGTCATGGGCCTTATGCCTCATCCCGAGAGGGCGTCGGAAATGCTTCTGGGAAGCGAAGACGGGGGCGGCATTTTTAAATCCATAATTAAATACATAAAAGAAAGATAATAGATAATGAAAAACTATAGGCTCTTTGGACTTTCTTTAGACGAGTATAAAAAAATAACCTCCCTTATAGGGCGCGAGCCGGATGATTTTGAACTTGGCATATTTTCCGCGATGTGGTCGGAGCATTGTTCCTATAAAAGCTCCAAGAAATATCTTAAAACGCTTCCCGTCACCGGGAGGAAGGTTGTAATCGGGCCGGGTGAAAACGCGGGGGCGATAGATTTTGGGGACGGCGACGTACTCATTTTTAAAATGGAAAGCCATAACCACCCCTCTTTTATAGAACCGTTCCAGGGCTCCGCCACCGGCGTGGGAGGCATCATGAGGGATATATTCACTATGGGCGCCCGTCCCGTCGCGAATTTAAATTCGCTCAGGTTTGGCGGAATAAGCAACCCAAAAACCCCCTATTATGTCTCTGAGGTCGTGAGGGGTATAGGTTTTTACGGCAACTGCATGGGTATTCCAACCGTGGGCGGGGAGGTGGTTTTCGATGAAAGCTACAACGATAACATCCTCGTGAACGCCTTTACTATCGGGATAGCTAAAAAAGACGCGATATTCCTTTCTTCAAGCTGCAGGGTCGGAAATATAATCGTATACGTGGGCTCGGCTACCGGTATGGACGGAATCCACGGTGCAACCATGGCATCCGAGGAGTTTGATTCGAAAAAAAACCAGAGAAGAAGCACCGTTCAGGTCGGGGACCCGTTTACCGAAAAGCTCCTTCTCGAAGCCTGTCTCGAGGCCATGGATAAAAAGCTTATAGTTTCCATTCAAGACATGGGGGCCGCGGGATTGACAAGCTCCTCGTTCGAGATGGCAGATAAAAGCGGGCACGGAATGGCGATAAACCTTGACGACATCCCGCTTCGGACTACCGGCATGAAGCCTTTGGAGATAATGCTATCGGAATCGCAGGAAAGAATGCTCCTTGCCTGTGAAGAAAATGATTTCAAAATGCTTTCGGATATATTCGGCAAATGGGGGTTAAACTGCGTAAAAGTGGGAGAGGTAATAGACGAAAAGGTCATAAGGTTCTATCATAAATCCAGATTGTATAAGGAAATGGACGTGGATTCGGTCGTAAACGGCCCGGTTTACGACAGGCCCAAAAGCAGGCCCGCTTACATGAAAAATGTCGTTCCTCTCCCGATGTCAAAATATAAACTTCCGCAAAACTTGAACAGGGCTTGCGAAAAAATAATATCCCATCCCAACATTGCCTCTAAAAAAGCGGTTTTCAGCCAGTACGATTTTTCGATAGGGACAAACACCGTCGTGCCTCCCGGCTTTTCAACCGCGGTATTAAGGGTTAAGCCCGGGGCTAATAGCAAAAATAAAAATAAGGGTTTTCTTTTAAACGTAAACGGAAATT
>JAKAPT010000077.1 GCA_021806885.1 bacterium
GCCTTTTAAGGTTAAACAGGACGGGCGGTACGGTTTAGAGCGCTAATTATTTATTTATTAAAACAACTATATTGAATTAATATTATATTTAAAGATATATGTCAAATTAAAAGTTGACGACAAGGGTAGATGGGTACGAACATACTTACCAGTTTTTAAAGATCATTAATAACAACGAAGGGGGTAATGCTATGTTCGTCCTTAAGAACATCAGGGTGGCCGCGGCGGGAGCCTCCCTACCACCACGCGGTTATCCAGGCATCCCTCTTTTTTCCGCACAACGATATCAATAAATAAAGACTGCAGGTTTAATGCGTGCAAGAGTCTATTGTCTCGTTAAGCGCCTTGACATCGGGCTCTACCCCCTCATACGGAATGGCCCCCGCCTCCTTTAGCCCGGAAATAAAATCCCCCCCCGAGACGTAAACCATGTTCGAGGGCTCCTGAACTTTTCCGTTTATTATTACGCATGGACCTGAAGGATCTGCTTCGACCTTGAAATCCTGGGGAATTATCGTAATTTTTACGTTCCTGTATGTGGAGATGATAAACCAGATAACCGAAGAATACATCTTGCACCTTCCATGCGGAGGGCATTTCGTAATAATTTTAACGTCAACAAGATTCATTGTTCCTCCTTTCTCCTTTCTATATAATTAATTATTACGGTTTAAACACATAATACACGCCGATAAAAGCAAGAAGAACCATAAGAGAATATTTCAACGCCTTGTCGTTCAAATGTTTTGATATTTTTGGCCCTAGCCGCGAGCCGACAATTATTCCAGCCAGTTCCACGAGAAGAATGAGAACTACGACA
Organism: bacterium; assembly: GCA_021806885.1. Taxonomy (GTDB): domain Bacteria; phylum SZUA-79; class SZUA-79; order Acidulodesulfobacterales; family Acidulodesulfobacteraceae; genus JAKAPT01. The sequence goes on from JAKAPT010000077.1 coordinate 821, forward strand.
TGAATCCCCATCCTTAAATAATTTGACACGCTGGTAATGGAAGAAATTAAAACCACAAGCATGCTTATCCCCGCGGCAAGGAAAACCGGTATGCCGATCCCGTCCGTAAGGAACGGGACAATCAAAAAGCCGCCCCCAACGCCGAAGATAGAGGCCAGAACGGCTATAAGAAAACCGCCGAAAAATAAAAGTGCCGGAGACACGCTGTAATTTTTGTTCTGACAGGTAAAATCAATACTTTTGAAAGAGGCTCTTAAAGGCGGGCATGGTTCGCCGCTTTTTAAACTATCCGGTTTCTTCTTGGCAAGAAACATTTTGTAGGCCATTACGCCAACCACAAAAAACGTCAGATAACCGAAAAGATACTTGAATGCCTTAAGCCCGTAGATGTAATTTTTGGAGAACCACGAACCGAACAACGCCCCGCCGACAGCCCCCGCAGCAATGATAAAGGCAATATAAAACAAGACTTTTTTTACTTCCTTGGTCCTGCTTTGTTTTAGATATACCGGAAGGGCTATGAGAGGAGAAACTATAACTAATATCTGGCTCATCACTTTTACCGAATTCGCGCTATGAATTCCCAAAATAGTGATGAACCCAAAACTTGCGAGTATCCCGCCGGCGGCGCCTACCGTCGAAAACACAAACCCCGTGAATACCGCCCATAAAAAACCTGCGGCATAATATAAAAATATTTCCATTTTGCAACCCCCTAACGATTAGCGTAACAATCGTCACGCATTATTGTTAAATGCAAACGGGGGGTTGTTCTATGGAGAAGCGCACCGCTTCCCTCTATTTACTCAAGAAATTTGCATCTCAGGTCTTTTCTCCGATTTCGGATATTAGTTTTGAGGCCAGCATTTTTTTTGCCTGCCTTTCAAATATTTTTTTCAGTATCCCTTTCTTTGTTTTTTTAATAAGTATTCCCTCATTTTCATCTTTTCCGATTATATTTCTCGAGATATCGTTTATAAAAATGTAATCGAGGGATTTTTCTTTAAGTTTTTTGATCCCGTTTTCAAGAATGCCCGCATCCTCGGCGGCAAAACCCATGAGGAGCTGGTTTTTCCTCTTTTCCTTCGAGAGCATTTTCAACAGGTCCTCGTTTGGAATAATTTCGAGAGATTTCTTCAAGCCCGTTTTTTTAATTTTTTTGGAGCTTTTTGTTTTGAAACTAAAGTCCGAAACTGCTGCCGCCATTATAAGAATGTCGGTTTTTTTGAACTCTTTTCCAAGAGCCTGCCTAAGTTCTGAAAAATCCCTGCATTCGATATTTCTTATACCTTTATTTATGTAATGGCAGGATTTTTCAATATTAAGGGATATTAAAGTCGCGATAGCTCCGGCTTTTATCGCTTCGTTCGCGAGGGCAATGCCCATCCTTCCGCTTGAGCCGTTCGAAAGGAACCTCACGGGGTCTAAATATTCCCTTGTCCCCCCGGCTGTAACCAGGACCCTTTTTCCTGAAAGAACCTTCTTTGCAAATACCCTTTCAATTTCAAACATTATGTCTTCAATTTCGGGGAATTTCCCTTCTCCTATGTCTCCGCAGGCAAGCCCGCCCTCGGCCGGCTTCATCGAATAGAAATTATATTCCTCCAGCTTTTTAATATTATCCTGAAGTATTTTGTTTGAATACATCGAGCTGTTCATCGAAGGCACAACAAGTTTGGGCGTATCGGATGAGGCGGAAACCACAAGGGTTATGAGACTGTCCGCGATTCCCGAGGCGATTTTGTTGATGGTGTTGAACGTGGCGGGGGCAATGAGGATAAGGTCAGCGAATTTCGAAAGGGATATATGGGCAAGGGGATATTTAAAGGCGTCATCCGTATATACGCTCTCCCCGAAGGACTCGAAAACGAAGGGGGGAACGAAATTCGAACCGCCTTCGCTTATTATAACCTCTACGTTAGCCCCTTCCTTTACGAGCCTCCTGTAAAGGTCGATACTTTTATAGGCCGCTATTGAACCGGTAACGCATAAAAGTATGTTTTTATCTTTCATAGTCATAGGCTTAAACGTAAGATTGATTAAATTAAATACGGGTTATACTTTTTCTCGTCCGCAATAGTGGACGGCTCCCCGTGCCCCGGGAGAATAATGACCTCGTCTCCCAGGGGAAGCAGCCTTTCCTTAATGGATTTTATGATATCTGCCGACGAACCTCCAAGGAGGTCGGTCCTCCCTATCGTTCCCTGAAAAATAGTGTCTCCGCTAAAAAGGTATTTAGCGTCCACGAGAAAGGACGTGCTTCCCGGAGAATGGCCAGGGGTAAATATGGTTTTTATTTCCATGTTTCCAACTCTAATTATTTCACCGTTTACCAGATACCTGTCTATTTTTATTTCTTCCTCAAAATCAAATCCAAAATAAAGAGCGGAATTTTTGATATTTTTAAGATTTGCCTCTTCCCCCGCGTTTGCAAATATCTTTAAGCCATATTTTCCCTTGAAATAATTGTCCATCATAACGTGGTCCACATGGCAATGGGTATTTAATATAAACTTCGGTTCGATATTCTCTTTTTTAATTAGAGAATCTATTCTTTCCGCCTGTCCCCCGGGATCAAGTATGAAACCCTCTTTCCTGTTCCCCCCGCCGGAGAATACAAGATAAGTATTGACTTCGAAAGGACCTGCGGGAATAGTATAATATTCCATGTTTACCTGCGCAGTTTTTGTCTTTTTTCTTTTATTTTACATTATTTGCGCAATAAAATGAATAAACAAGAAAAATAACGATTTTCAGGATAGATATTTCTGGAAAGAAATTATCATTTTTTTAAGGCTGTCGGAGGAATCGGCCTCGCCGTAAATCCTCATTAAATCCTCCGTTCCCGAAAGCCTGGCAAGAAGCCATGAATCGTCTTCGAAGAAAATTTTGTAGCCGTCAAGCATATTTTTGCCTGCCACTTTTTTGCCTTCGAAAATTTCCGGAAAAGCCTCCATCTTCTGGTCAATTTCTGATTTGAATTGTTCCTTATCGACGGGGACGTTTACCCTTTTGGTATATATGGGTCCAAACCTGTCCATAAGGCTTTTAACCAGTTCCTTAAGGGGAGCCTTATAATAGGAAACCATCTCAAGGACAAGGAGGCATGTATATATGCCGTCCTTATCGGGGGTGTGGCCTATGACGGAAAGGCCGGAAGATTCCTCTCCGGCAATTATTACTTTCTTTTCTGCTATCAGTTTTCCAAGATATCGGA
>JAKAPT010000026.1 GCA_021806885.1 bacterium
TTGAGGTGATGATAAAAATCCATGATGAAAGTTTTGTGGGTACGCCGGCCAGGGATAAAATTAAAAAAATTAACGAAATACTTTCTTTTAGCCTTGACCGGATAGACCAGCTAGGGGCTATAAAACAAAAAGAGGGGGAAGGCAGCGAGTTTATCCTAGTTGACAGGTCGTTTATATCCGCTCTTGCTTACCAGTTCAGCGAACAGGAAGATGATTTAAACAATGTTAACCGGATAATTAATCTTTCACTACTTGAAGGATTCGATATAAAATTTGACCTATTAATCTTGATAGACACGTCCCCGTCCGTGGCCGCGGGGAGGATTAAAAATAGGGACGGACGTCCAGGGGACGGATGCGGCATCTATGGCGAGGTTCCTTTAAAAAAGGATAAAAACAACGCCCTGGAATCCTCCTTAGAAAGTATCTCCATCAATTATAAGAGAATAATTTCCGAATTAATGACTTCATATCCGGGTTATTTTGGGAAATATTCTCTGATAAATGGCGATAGCGACCTGGAATTAGTTTTAAGAAGTGCATATGAAGCGGTTTTACGACGATAGCCGGTATTATGGACTATCTCACATAATTAGTCAGCTTCCCGACATTTTCTATCTCTATTTCGAATTTATCCCCGGCATTCAAAGGCCCTATTCCCGAAGGGGTTCCCGTTGCTATGATATCCCCCGGCAAAAGCGTCATGACATTAGAGATAAATTCGACAAGGAAAGATATATCGAAAATAAGATTTGAAGTAGATGATTTTTGCTTCAATTCACCGTTTAAAAATCCCTTTATCGCGAGCGAGCCCGGGTCTTTGACTTCAGTTTCTATGAACGGCCCAAGGGGAGCGAACGTGTCGAAACCCTTTGCCCTGCTGTACTGGACATCCTTCGTCTGAAGGTCCCTTGCTGTAACGTCGTTCATGCAGGTATACCCTATGATATAATGAGAAACCTCATGCCTTTTTACTTTCTTTGCCCTTTTACCGATTACAACCGCTAATTCAGATTCATAATCCACCCTTTTAGATATGCCTGGAATTTCGATATAATCAAGATGACCTATAACCGCGGAGGATGGTTTTAAAAATATAAGTGGCTCCTCGGGAAGTTTTTTATTCATTTCAACCGCATGATCCTTATAATTCAATCCTATCGCGACAATTTTTGACGGTAAAACGGGAGGCAATATTTTTAATTGGGATATTTTATATATAAAGTCCACGCCGGGAGTAAAACCCTCTAAAATTTTAAATATTTCATCTTTTTCGGAAATTTTAGATACGCTTTCTCCATCTTTCGATATAATTCCAAAAAAACCCGGATTATCAATCCCGCTTTTTTCCTCTTTAAACCTTCCTATTTTCACGTCTTCCTCCAAATAAAAAATCTTTATTATTTTATTACATGAAGGCCTTGCTTGTCTATTAAAATAACCATGGTATACTATTTTACGGGCGATACTTATTAACTTTTAAAGGGTAACTAAAAAATGAACAAAAAAATGATAATTACTGCGATATTTATTTCAGGCTTAATACTGGCAAGTTTTATTTCCACCGGAAAAACATATGCCCAGGGAATGTATTACGAGGGTTATGGCAACCCTTATCCTGTATCTTCCCTCATGTTCGATGTAGGTTTTACATCCATTCCATTCGACACCGGGGCCCTTCCGAATGGGCAGGCATTTTCCGATTATTTTAATAACCCCGGTTACAAAATAGGAATAGGATATGGCTATCTTCTTAACAGATACCTTCAGATCCATGGAATGGTCAATTATTACAATTATACCAGTCAAACCGTAACGGTAGTGGTTGGCGGCGTGGCTTACCCCTATGAACTTAACAACGCTGATGTATGGACATACAAGGTGGGGCTTGACGGGTATTTTATCGGGGATTACCTTGGTCCGGGCTTCGGCGCGTATGTTCTTGGAGACATAGGAGGGGAATACCTGAGTTCAACCACCCTTCAAAATCCTGAGCAGGGTAATTATAACCCCGCGTATTCCAACTCATCGGGAATAACTGTTGATATCGGGGTGGGAGTATCATATAATTTTACCCCTCAAACGGCTCTCTATGGAGATGTGGAATATGCCTATTTCAGCGCCTCGCCTCATTTCTCTGCAATGCCCGTAACCGTAGGAATAAGGTATAATTTCTGAGATAAATATAGCGAATTTTCTTTCCTTCTTCCCCCCTTCCCATAACCATTACGGCGTCGTAATGGTTATGGCCTTATTGACAATTCCTATAAAAACTAATAGAATTAATGTTTTAAATTAAAAGGATAATTCATGTTTGACGCGCTCAGTTCAAAATTAGAAAAGGTATTTAAAAACCTGAGGGGTTATGGAAAGCTGTCTGAGAAGAATATCGACGACGCCCTGAAGGAAGTAAGACTTTCCCTGCTTGAGGCAGACGTAAACTACGTTATCGTCAAGGAATTCATAGAGTCCGTCAAGAAAAAATCTATAGGCGAAAAGGTAATGGACAGCCTTACACCGTCGCAGCATATTATAAAAATCATTCATGACGAACTCGTCTCCCTCCTTGGAGATCATGAACCACTCAATATTAAGACAAAACCCCCGGTTATCATTATGCTTGCCGGGCTCCAGGGTTCGGGTAAAACCACCACTGCCGGCAAACTTGGACTCTACCTTCGCGGGCTTAAACGAAATGTTTACCTTGTCCCCGCCGACGTTTACAGGCCGGCGGCTGTATTGCAGCTTAAAAAATTGGGTTCAAGCATAAATTTGCCCGTGTACGATACCCCGGAGAAAGACGGAAAAATCACCCAAATGCCGGATGAAATTCTTAAAAGCGCGATAGAAATCGCGGAAAAACATGCGTATGACACGATTGTCGTCGATACGGCAGGCCGGCTTGAGATAGACGAACCGCTTATGGAAGAACTGAAACTCCTTAAAGTAAAATTCAGCCCTAACGAAATACTTTTCGTCGCGGACTCCATGCTCGGTCAAAGCGCTGTAGCAGTCGCCAGGGCCTTTAACGATTCGTTGGATATAACGGGCGTTATTCTGACAAAGGTTGACGGCGATTCAAGGGGCGGAGCAGCGCTTTCAATTAAAAAAACTATAAATAAGCCCATAAAATTTATGGGGGTCGGGGAAAAATTAAGCGAATTCGAACCGTTTTACGGAGAAAGGATAGCGGACAGGATACTTGGCATGGGAGACGTCCTCAGCCTTATCGAAAAGACGCAGAACGCGGTTGACGAAAGGTCCGCAAAAGCATTAGAAGAAAGCCTCGCGAAAAAGGATTTTACAATAATAGATTTCGCGGAACAGCTTAAAATGGTCACAAAAATCGGGGGGATTGCACAGATTGCGGCAATGATTCCAGGTTTTTCAAAAATCAAGGATAAATTTAATCCCGAGCTTGCCGAAAAGGAATTTAAAAAAATAAACGCGGTCATAAACTCCATGACCGAGAAGGAGCGCAAAAATCCGGAAATACTTAATGGAAGCAGGCGCAAAAGGATTTCTTCCGGCAGCGGAACTACCGTAAACGATGTAAATCTCTTCATAAATAAATTTGAAGAGGTTAAAAAAATGATGAAATCTTTAAAGAAAAATAAATTTGGCGCTTTAAAAAACATTAACAACATTAAAAACATGTTTAACCAGGGAGGTTATAAGTGGCAGTAAGTATAAGACTTGCAAGAACCGGCTCCCACAAGAAGCCGTTTTACAGGATAGTCGCGGCATCCAGGGAAAAAGCCGTCCAGAAAAAATTTATAGAGATACTGGGTTCATATAACCCGTCTTCTCCCACGAACCAGATTACGATAGACAGGGACAAGTTCGACAAATGGGTTAGCCTGGGGGCAAAGCCGAGCGACACGGTTATTAGCCTTATTAAAAAAATCAAGGGTTAATGCCTTACGAATACATAAGCGTGGGCGAATTTTCAAAACCCCACGGAATACTGGGAAAGCTTCTTCTTATTCCCTATAATCCCTCTACGGACATTTTTAATTCGGGGAAAAGCCTCTTCATTAATAAAGGTAAGGTTTACGAGACGCTTGATATCGAGGGGATACGTTCCGTCAGTAAGGGATTTCTTGTTAAGATTTCCGGCATCGGCTCAATCGAAGAAGCTACAAAGTATATGAAAATGCGCGTCTTTGTTAAAAAAGATGACGTAGAACTCGGCAAAGACGAGCATTTAATCTCGAGTCTTATAAATCTTGATTGCTATAACCTTAAAGAAGAAAATATAGGCACTGTAACGGAGGTCTTTCAGGGAGAGACCGACATACTGGAAGTAAAATCATCTTCGGGAACTTTTTTAATTCCCATGGTATCGGAAAATATTATTGGCGTGGACTATAAAAACCTCAGGATAAACGTAAGAAATGAAGAAAACTTCAGGATCTGATTTTAAAAAAGTAATAGATATAATATCTATCATGCCCGAATATTTTGAATCCCCTTTAAAGGCCGGGCTTTTTGCCAAGGCCGTAAAGTCTGGGATAATTGATATAGGCATAATTAATCCAAGGGATTTTTCGGACAATAAACACAGAAAGGTAGATGAAAAAATTTACGGAGGCGGCGCCGGACGGCTTTTAATGGCCTATCCCATTTTGAAGGCAAGGGATTTTGTCATAAAAAGGTATGAAGAAAAATATGGGAAACACCTGGATAATAATCCCCTTACGGTTATTATGTCCCCCGGAGGGAAACTTCTAAATTCAGGATTGGCACTTGAATTATCCCGTTATAGCCATATAATTATAATATGTGGCAGGTATGAAGGTATTGATGCCAGGGTTTCCGAACTCGCATCTGCCCTTGAGGTCTCCATAGGAGATTATATTCTGTCCGGCGGAGAGATTGCGTCGTTAGTGTTTATTGAAACAATAAGCAGGTTCTTTGAAAATTTTATGGGAAACCCTTTGTCCCTTGAGGAAGAGAGCTTTAAAGACGGTGTTCTCGAACACCATCAATACACGGTTCCCCGGGTGGTTGAGGGCATTCCTGTCCCCGATGAACTGCTCAGCGGAAACCATAAATTAATTAACGAATGGAAGAAGGAGAGCAGCAATAAAAAAACAAAAGAAAACCGCCCCGATTTAAAAATAATTAAAAAATAAATTGATAAGTTAAAAATAATATATTAAAATATGGAGCTTCAATAATTAAGAGGAGATGAAAATGAATATCCTGGATAAGATCGAGAGTGAAAACCTTAAAACCGCCGTATCCAATTTTAAGCCCGGGGACACGCTTAAGGTTTTTCAAAAAATAAAGGAAGGGGACAAGGAAAGGATTCAGGTATTTGAAGGGGTTGTAATTGCAAAAAAGGGGAGCGGCATCCGTTCCGCCTTCACTGTAAGGAAAAATTCTTACGGCGTAGGCGTGGAGAAAACGTTTCTGATCAACTCGCCCCTCATAGACAAGATAGAAGTTCTTTATTATGGGAAGGTAAGAAGAACAAAACTTTACTATCTAAGGAAAAAATTCGGCAAGGAATCCAAGATAGAAAGACTCGAATTGGTCAACAATCAATAAAAATATTTTTAATATTTTTAAAAGGAGGATGTCATGCCAGTATCCAAAAAACCTGCTTCAAAACCTGTTTCCAAAAAGGTTTCCAAACCCGCTGCAAAACCCGCAGAAAACAGCGCAATCGAATTCTTAAGCAACGTGCTTACCTCAACGGAGGACAGGTTCCTTAAGCTTCTCGACCAGGTTATAACCAATCAGGAGCTCGGAAAAAAGAAAGCCAAAGAATTCACTAAAAAGGTGACAAAGTTCAGGGACGAGAACGTTAAAAAGGTTACGAATCTTGTGAACGATTCCGTCAAAAAAGCCCTGAAAACCATCGATGTCGCCCGCGGCTCCGAGGTCAAAGAGCTGAAGGAAAAAATAAAGACGCTCGAGAAAAAAATCGGCTCCAGGCGCAAATAAATCCTCTTCCTGTAATGATGAAATCCTACAGGGTCCTCATAAAAGGCGTTGTCCAGGGGGTTAATTTCAGGTATTTCACGTTTAAAGAGGCCGAAAGGATTGGCGTCAAGGGATATGTAAAAAACACCTCTGAAGGCCATGTCGAGGCACATTTCGAAGGCGAAGAAGAAAAGATAAAAGAAATGATATCAAGGGTTAAGATAGGACCCCCTTCTTCAATGGTTAAAGAAGTGGAGCTTTTTGAACAATCCGACCTTTTAAACTTTAAGGATTTCAGAATCATCAGATAGGTCTCTACTTACTTTAGGTTCAATTACAAGCGTTATTTCACCTTTTAAAAGCTCCGGCCTTTTCTCGATTTCCCGTTTTAATCCTGAAAGATCCCTTGTTATTAAAGATTCATAGATCTTGGTAAGTTCCTTGGCATAGCATACTCTCACGTTCCCCATCGTTTCAAAAATATTGTCCATTAATTTGAGGACGCTTCTCCCCGGCTCGAATAACACGAAAGTCCTTCCTTCATCCCTGAGCTTTAAAAGCGCTTTTTTCCTTTTTCCCTCCTTTTTTGGAAGGAAACCCGCGAATGTAAATTCCGATACATCCAGGCCGCTCGCGCTCAAGGCGCTTAAAACGCTTGAAGCCCCGGGAACGGGAACAATCCTTATTCCCTTTTCCATGCACATCCTGACCAGATATGACCCCGGGTCGGAAATAAGAGGTGTTCCGGCCTCGCTAACAAGGGCAATATTCCTTCCCCCTTCTATTTCTTCCGTTATTCTCTCCGAGGCCTTTTTCTTATTGTATTCGTGGTAGGATAAAAGACGTGTCTTGATGTGGTATTTAGAGGTAAGTATCCGGGTTTTCCGCGTATCCTCGCAGGCTATAAAATCAACGAACCTCAATATTTTTAAAGCCCTTAAGGTTATATCATCGAGATTGCCTATAGGCGTGGCGACAACATAAAGGGCCGGGGCTCCGGTTTCCATTTATTTTTTATTCCCAGTCCCTTAAATACCTGAAATCGACGTTGATAGTCCTTTCTGACACCTTAGCTATCAGGGGCGTTCGGCGCTTATACTGGGATTTTTTTATCATCCCGTAGATTTTATTAACAATTTTAATATCATAGCCAAGGGATTCGAGCACCTCGGGTTTATACATCTTATCTATTAACAAATACATTATGCTATCCGCAAGCTCATAGGAAAAACCGAGTTCGGATTCATCGGACTGGCCGGCCCATAAATCCGCCGTAGGCGCTTTTTTAATGATATTTTCTGGAACACCAAGCAACCTTGCTATCTGGTAAATCTGGGTTTTATATATATCGCCTATAGGGTTTAAAGCCGAAGCCATATCTCCGAAAATCGTACCGTAGCCCAGGAGCAGCTCCGATTTATTGCTGGTCCCCAGAACAAGGGCCTTAAGTTTAAAAGAGTAGTCGTAAAGTATCGACATCCTTTCTCTTGCCATTTTATTGCCGGTTCTAAGCTTTATATCCATTTCCGAAGCGCCCTTTTTTATTTCGCCCGTAAAATACCAGTCAACCCCGTCTGTTATGTCAATTACATGATGGCCTATTCCAAGGAGCCTGACAATATTTTTAGCGTCTTTAAGGCTCTGGGGCGAGCTTAACCTGTGGGGCATAAGAAGCGCCGTAACGTTACTTTTCCCGAGCGCTTTTTCGGCAAGATAACATGAAACCGCGGAATCTATTCCGCCCGAAAGACCGAGAACAACCCTCTTAAGCCCGGTTCTTAAAACCTCCTCCCTTATGAAATTGGTAAGATGGGTGGAAATCAGGGGGAAGTTTTTTTCATTAATTTGGGGGAGCTCTTTTTTCATTTTTTAGAACCTATGATATCCTGTATTTCCCTAAATGTAAGATGAAGGTTTTCATCCCTTATAAGCGGGGTTTTAAACCTTTCGCTGTTTAAAAGGTCGAGGTTAATCTCGATTTTTAACGACGATTCGTTGAGGTACCCGGCGCAGCTGTCCATTTCCCCGTGGGGGGTAAATACGCAGGAGCCGCCCGAAAATCCAACCCCGTCTTCAAAGCCCACCCTGTTCGCGTATATCACGTAGCTCTTGTAATAAAACGCAATAACCGATAAAAGCTCTTCCCACATATTGATTGAAGAAAATTTATCGAGGATGGAGGCGATGCCCCTCGCGGGAGAGGCTGAATTTATTATTATTATATTTGCCCCCTTGTTAACGCATATGTAGGATGAGGAAAGATGCCACGCGTCCTCGCAGGTAAGAATTGATGCCCTGGCTCGGGCACTCCGGCCTTCACTGAGGTCAAATACGTTAAAACCGCTTCCCGGCTTAAAATAGCGGAGCTCTTCAAACATTCCATAAGTAGGAAGGTAAACCTTCCGGTGGACATGTAAAACTTTACCCCTGGAGAGGCAAAAAGAGCTGTTGTAGAAGTTAAAATTATCATCCCGCTCTACAAATCCGGCTATTATCGATACATTTTTGCTGGCTTCGTAAAGAGGGCCGAAAATACCCGGGCCTTCCTTATTTATATTTACCCCAAGATCGTAAATGCTGTCTTTTAAGAAATAGCCCGTGAGTGAAAGCTCCGGGAAAATTACAAGGCTGGCGCCTTCTTTCCTTGCTTTTTCGATAAAATCAAGGTGCTTTTTAATATTTCTCTTGATATCTCCGGTATAGGGGTTAATCTGCGCGAGAAGCGCTTTAATCAAATGCATTTTCGAAAAAGATTAATTTAACTGAATTATTTTTAAAAAATTCAATCGCGATTAAGCCGTAGCTTAAAGGCCTTTTATCCATGCCATTTTTATATTTTGACATGAAATATTTCGAAGAATTGATTATTCTGCTCCTTTTTGTACTTCCTACCGCCTCGGCCGGTTTCCCGAATAAATTCCCCGACCTTGATTTTACCTCTATAAAATTTATTCCGCCGTCTTCATTTTCGGCAATTATATCTATTTCGCCATGGGCGGTCCTAAAATTTGTCCTTAATATTTTAAAACCGGCTTTTAATAAAAATTCGCCGGCAATCCTTTCTCCTTCATCCCCTTTTGCTTTGTTGAAGCGGCTTCCGCTCATCGGGTAATTTATTTATAATTCAAAATTTAAAAGTCTTTCTATGAATCTCCGACATCCCGAACCTTTCTAAATTTTCCTTGTGTTCTTTAGTCCCGTAGCCCTTATGATTCTTAAATCCGTATTGGGGGTAACGCCTGTCCAATGATAACATTATATCATCTCTGAAAACCTTTGCAACAATGGAGGCGCATGAGACGATTCTGACCTTTTCATCGCCTTTTATGACAGGAATAGCTTTAAGACCCTGCTTTTTTGAAAGAAGTGCTAATGCGGGAGGGACAAACGGTCCATCGACGATTACGATATCGGGATTAAAGGGCAGGCCTGCAAAAGCCCTTTCCATCGATAATAATGAGGCTTTGAGCACGTTCAGCATATCCACCTCCTTATTTGACGACAGTCCTATGGAATAAGCCGCCGCGTATTTAAGGATTAATCTGCAGAGCTCCCTTCTTTTTGTATCGGATAATTTCTTTGAATCATCCACTCCTTCAGGAATTCCGGCCTTATCTATAATTATTGCTGCCGAAACCACCGGGCCCGCAAGGCAACCCCTGCCAGCTTCATCTATCCCGCAGATAATTGAAGGCATATATATTTCTAAGAGATGAATTTTGAAAACTTTTCAATTCTTTTTATGCACTTTTCTTTGCCGAGGGCAAAGATAATTTCATAGATCGGGGGGCTGACCTTCTCGCCTGTAAGCGCAACCCTTATTATCATGGCCTTTTCCTTCATTGTCCAGTTGTTTTTTGACAAAAAAGCATTAAACCCGCTCTTTATGGATTCTATGGTCCGATTTATGGTGGACAAGGTTTCATTCATTATATCCTGCATATAGGAAGGGTTTCCTATTCCTTCAAGCTCTTTTTTGGGGCTCCTGTCCTCAAATATATTTTCTTCAAGACCATTTAAAAACACCTTGAACTCCTTCAAAAAATGGATATCCTTTCCTGTAAGGTTAAGTTCTGTCATAAGTCCCCTGTCGTATTCAAGCTCTTCTTCGAGATAAAACCCTACAGCTTTCCTCAATTCTGCAAGGGTTTTTACGCGCGTTTTCATAGATTCGATAAGCGAAAATGTTCTAATATCTTTTTCCAGGGGTTTTTCGCTGTCTTCCTTGATTTCATTAATTAATCTTATCAGGAAATATGAATCCTTTGATTTTATGTAATGGGAATTAAGCCATAATAGTTTTTCTGTATTGAAAGTTGCGGCGGATTTACTTATGCTTTTTAAGTCAAAAAATTTTATAATATCGCTAATGGAAAATATTTCATCGTTTCCATGCGACCATCCCAGCCTTATAAGATAATTATCCAGGGCTTCGGGAAGAAAACCCTCTTTCTTATACTGGTTAACGGACGTCGCTCCATGCCTCTTCGACAGCCTTTTGCCGTCAGACCCAAGAATCATGGACACGTGGGCAAACTGCGGTAATTTAAAGCATAATGATTCATAAATCATTATCTGCTTTGGGGTATTGCTGACATGGTCGTCCCCGCGGATAATATGGGTAATTTCGGAGAGCGCGTCATCTATCACCACGGCAAAATTATACGTGGGAATACCATCCTCCCTAACTATCACAAAATCATCTATTTCATCATTGTTGATATTTACGTACTGGTTTCTTATGAGGTCCTTAAAAACTGAGGACTTTCCGTTTCTTTCAACTTTAAATCTAATTACATGGGGTTTATCCAGGTTCAGGTTTTTTTCAATCTCGCAATGGTCAAGATTTCTGCACCGGCCGACATACATGGGCTTTTTGCCGTTCGCTATAAGTACGCTCCTGTCCTCTTCAAGTTGTTCTTTTGAACAGAAGCAATAATAAGCTTTCTCCTCTTTTAAAAGCCTCTTTGCATATGATTTATATATATCTATTCTATTCGATTGATAAGTAATTTCACCGTCATGATTTATCCCAAGCCATTTTAGGCTTTCTATTATGTCTGCCTCATATTCCTTCGTGGAACGTTCTACATCGGTATCTTCAATTCTTAAAAAGAACTGGCCGCCGAAATGTTTTGCATAGGCATAATTGAAAAGAGCTGTTCTTGCTCCACCTATATGTAAAAAGCCTGTCGGGCTTGGGGCAAACCTTGTCCTTACCTCTTGCATAAAGCGACGGAACTCCCTTTTGATTAAATAGCAGTTTAATTGGCCCGGATTGAGCCTGAAGACAAAGCCTTCGTCTAATAAACGATTATGGAGGAATATCCGACAACACTGGAATAATCCCCTGAGACCTCGCCGGAATTTGTATAATCTATCAGCATGGAATTAGACCGCCCTGCCATTTTTGCAATATTAAGCATTATTGAAGCCGGCATAATTCCGCACATGGAAATCTTATTGTCCATGACGGTACTATATAACCCTTGCGGATTTAGATTCAGTATTTCTTTTATTGCCATATCATCTTTCTTCTTTGCGGTTTCCGCTTTTTCATAGTGCGACATGTCGGAACTCGCTACTATAATAACATCGTCGACCATATCAAGTTTCTTCAGGGCATTGAAAATTACCTTTGAAGCACTCATGACATCATCGTAACTTGTGAAAGAGACGACTATGGGAACAACCTTGAAATCCTTTTTTAGGCTATAAAGAAGAGGGATTTGAACCTCAACGGAATGCTCCCTCGCATGCGCGAGATCGTCGCTGACGAACGGGCTGTCTTTTTCATAAATTATTGAATTTGCAAGTTCTGAATTAACGGAGACACTGAAATCATTAAAGGAATATTCCCCTTCTGACATAACGGAAAATCCGGTTCCCAACCCGGTATGGTTTGGCCCTATGATAATTATATTGTCTTTTATTTTAATTCCGGAGAAACCCTTATAGGCCGTTTTACCGGAATAAATATACCCGGCATGCGGAGAAATAACCCCAAAAGCATCTATCTTTTTTTCACTTGAGTTTATGTTGAAGGATGAAATAAGGTTATTTATTTTTTCTAAGCCGGCTGGGTAGAAATATCCCATCGCAAAAGGCTGTCGTATCATAGTCCCCTCCTAAATATTTAAGAGGCATTAAATAACTAATTTCCTTTAACTACATTATACCACTATTTTTCTAATCAACAAACGCATGATTCAACAAAAATAAGGGTCTCATCGGGATTGGCATTATCGCCTTCTTTTGCGTATATCTCTTTTACTATTCCATCAATCGGGGTATGAATTTCGTTTTCCATCTTCATGGCTTCGACTATAAGGATAGTATCGCCCGCTTTTACGGCGTCGCCTTCCTTGACAAGGATTTTTGTAATCCTTCCCGGCATTGGGGCGTAGACATCACCTTCCCTTTTCGGAGAAGGCCTCTTCGATCTCGCTATGCTTTCCCCGGTTATTTCTCCGCCCGCGCTTGGAACAATTTCCGTAAGGGACTCTATAACCACCTCTTCCATGACGCCGTCCACATTAAGGAAAAAGGGCCTCTTCTGGTCCGACTTATGTCCCACCCCCGCAATTTTTATCTTATAGCTTTCTCCATGGACCGTAACAATAAATTCGCTCGGCGCAAGGCCTCCGTCCCTTCCTATATTAACGGCCTCTTCTCCCTGGAGGACTTCCTTCAGGCCTTCCTGCACGGCGGCAATACCGGTAGTTTGTGACTCTTGAACGGAATAATCGGGCAATTTGCCTTCTTTCCTTTCCTTGAAGAACCCCTCGGCTATTTTAGGGAAAAGGACATACGATAATAAATCTTCTTCGGTTTTCATCAGTGAGGCAATTTCCGAAGGAATTTTTTCAACATTAAGTTCAGGTTCAAGCAAATCCGCAGGCCTTACAGTGATAACTTCTTCTTCTCCAAGAACCTTTTTCCGAACCTCCTTGTTTATTTCCGCGGGGGGTTTTCCATAATTTCCCTTTAAATAATTTTTGGTTTCGCTTGTTATAATTTTATACTTTTCGCCCGTAATAACATTCAGCGCCGCCTGTGTTCCTACAATCTGCGAGGTGGGAGTGACAAGGGGAGGAAACCCAAAATCCTCTCTTACCTGGGGAACTTCGTATAATACCTCGTCCATCTTGTCAAGCGCGTTTTGATCCTTGAGCTGGCTCGCAAGGTTAGACATCATCCCTCCAGGAACCTGGGTAACGATAATGTCGGTGTTTATGCCGGTGTATTCGCTCTCGAAGGTAATGTATTTTTTCCTTACCTTTCTAAAATAATCCGCAACTTCTTTAAGCTTCTCTAAATCCAGATCCACGTCATATCCAAGTTCCGACAGGGTAAAAACAATTGATTCCGTAGGTGGATGGGAAGTCCCGCAGGAAAGCGACGATATGGCGGTGTCAAGAATATCCGCGCCCCCCTCGACGGCCTTTAACAGGGACATGGACGCGAAACCGCTCGTGGAATGCGAATGAATATGGATAGGGAGGCTGACCTTTTTCTTTATCATTGCGGTAAGCTCATACGCATTCCTGGGGGATAAAAGTCCGGCCATATCCTTTATAGTTATGATGTCAACACCCATCTCCTCGAGCTGTATTGCCCTGCCCGTAAACAATTCATTTGTGTGGAAGGGACTTGTCGTGTAGCAAATTGACCCTTCAACTATTTTTTTCTTCTTTTTTGCCGCTTTTACGGCCCTTTCGATATTTCTGAAATCATTGAGCGAATCAAAAATCCTGAATACGTCTATTCCGTTATCGGCGCTCAGAGATACGAATTTATCTACGACATCATCGGCATAATGCCTGTAGCCGACTAAATTCTGTCCTCTTAAAAGCATCTGGAGCCTTGAGTTTTTATAGGCTTTCCGGATTTTCCTGAGTCTTTCCCATGGGTCTTCCTTAAGAAATCTTAAACAGGTATCAAATGTGGCGCCTCCCCATACCTCTAAGGACCAGAAACCTATTCCATCAAGGACGCTCGATATGCCCAGAATATCCGGCGTAATCATCCTTGTCGCCAAAAGAGACTGATGGGCGTCCCTCAATGCCGTCTCGGTTATTCCTATTTTTCTTATCAGTACCTTTTTTTTCATTAAATATGTTATTCCTTATTTATTTTGCCTTTAATCGGACTATAATTAAATCCCGTAGTAGGCGGACACAGCCGCGGAAATCGCGAGAATCCTGTCAAAAGGATCTTTCTGAGGCTTATAATCCCTGAGGTCCGGTCTTTCATCTATAAAATTGGTGTCAAAATTCCCACTGATAAAATCTTCGTCCTGGACTATTTTAAACTGAAAGGGAATGGTGGTCCTAACTCCCTTTATAACAAATTCCTCGAGGGCTCGCTGGGCACGCCTTACGGTTTCTTCCCATGTCCTTCCGCTAACAGTAAGCTTTGCTATCATTGAATCGTAAAATGGCTGAACTATGTAATCCTTGTAAACCGCACCGTCAATCCTCACGCCTATTCCCCCGGGAGAATAATAGGCGGTAATCCTGCCGGTGCTGGGAGTAAAGTCTTTTATCGGGTTTTCAGCGTTAATCCTGCACTCTATCGCGTATCCTCTGAGCGTGACATCCTCCTGCTTTATATCGAGTTCTTTACCCATTGCGATCTGAATCTGCTCTCCCACGATGTCAATCCCCGTAATCATCTCGGTTACGGTGTGTTCAACCTGTATCCTTGTATTCATCTCCATGAAATAGTAATTTCTATTTCTATCGACTATATATTCTATTGTGCCCGCGTTACGATACTTGCAGGCTTTGGCCGCCATAATTGCCGATTCCCCCATCTCCTTTCGCATCGCGTCCGTAAGGATAAGCGACGGAGCGATTTCAATAAGCTTCTGGTGCCTTCTCTGGATCGAACAATCCCTTTCGCCAAGGTGGACTATATTGCCGTAATTATCCGCTAGTATTTGAAATTCGATATGATGGGGCTTCTCTATATATTTTTCGATGAATACTTCAGGATTGCCAAAGAATTTTTCTGCCTCTATCCTTGATAAAAGAAAATTTTTAATTAATTCCGCATCGCTATAGCATATCCTTATCCCCTTGCCGCCCCCGCCCGCAGAGGCTTTAATCATAACGGGATATCCAATTTTATTGGCGACAGAAACAGCTTCTTCCTCAGAACCCAGGCCCCCCTCAGACCCTTCGACAACCGGAACGCCGACGGACATCATGAGCCTTTTAGATTCAATCTTATCCCCCATCATGGCAATCGTTTTTGAGGAAGGACCGATAAAAATAACCCCTCTTTTTTCACAAATCTCGGGAAATCTTGGGTTTTCGGCTAAAAATCCGTAGCCGGGATGTATGGCATCCGCCCCTGTGGTTACGGCAAGGTCAACTAACCTGTTTATATTAAGATAACCGGCTATGGGACCTGGGCCAACCGGAAAGGCCTCATCGGCTTTTTTCACATATAAGGCCTGGGCATCCGCTTCGGAATAGATAGCTACGGTTTTTATCCCCAGTTCCTTACAGGCCCTTATCACCCTTGAGGCTATCTCCCCCCTGTTTGCTATAAGGACCTTTTTAAATTTTTTTATGGATTTTTTCATAAGTGCTTATGTAATAAAAAACCTGGCAATTCTATTTTAAATTAAAGCGCACAAATTAGCAATTATTTAAATTATTAAATTGCCGTGAAAACGTGGCTTATTGGGGATAAAACTTTTGAAAGGCGTATTGCGGGAACAGGTTTATGATCTCCTCGACGGTTAGTATTCGTTCTTCTCTTGTCTTTAAATTTTTAATTGATAATTTTCCTTCCGAAGCTTCTTTTTCGCCGATAATTCCAACATATTCAATTCCTTTTTTAACGGCATATTTTATTTCCCTGGAAATATCCCCCTTACCTGAAACACACATTTCCGTGGGAATTCCTTTAAGGCGTAACGACTTCGCGGCCTTATACGCGAAATCCCTTTCATTATCGCTTAAATATATTAAATACATTTCGACCTGGGGAGGCAAAGAACCGCATATCTCTTTATCCCGTTGCAAAATTATATCGATCATTCTTTCAACCCCAAAGGATATCCCGCAGGCACCTTCCGGGCGGGCCCCGTAAAGTTCCACTAAATTGTCGTATCTTCCTCCCGCCGCGAAGCTCCCGATGTTTACATCCCTGGATTTTATCTCGAAAATAGGACCTGTGTAGTATCCAAGCCCCCTTACCAGAAGAGGATCATATTCGATTTTATGGCCCAAACCCGCGCAGGCCGCTTTATCCGTAAGGGATAACAACTCTTCAACCCCTTCCAGCGCCCTTGTTTTAATTTTTCCTTCAATATTTAAAGATTCAAAACCCTTTTTAAATTCTTTAAGGGAATGGCCCGCGTTTCCAGTCGCGTGGCCGGTAAAATTCATAAAAGACTTATATTTATCCCCTGAAATCCCATTTTCTTCAAATTCCTTTATTACCCCCTTTTCACCAATCTTTGCAAACTTGTCCAGGGCCCTTAGGGCAGGGTCTTTCTTGTCCCCTCCGATTCCTGCCGCGGCTACACAGCCGTCTAATATCTTTCTATTGTTTAAAATAATCACGTAATCTCCGAAACCCAGCCTTTCCAGTGTGAAAACCGCAAGGTCTAAAAGCTCAAGCTCCACCTCCATCCCGTAAGAACCGATTATATCCGCGTCCGCCTGGAAAAACTCCCGGTATCTGCCCGCCTGGGTATTTTCATACCTGTAAACCTTGCCCACGGCATATCGCTTAAAAGGTTTCGTCAATTTATCCCGGTTGGTCGCGTAATACCTCCCGAGCGGGGAGGTAAATTCGAACCTCAGCCCCAGTTTCCTTTTGGCCTTATCCTCGAAGGTGTATATCTCCTTTTCTATCTCGCTTCCGCACTTTCTTGAAAGGAGCTCAAAATACTCAAAGACAGGCGAGTCGATTTCAACAAATCCGTAGAGGACAAAGCAGCGCCTTATGGCTTCAATGACCTTCCTCCTTAAAGCCATCTCTTCCGGCAAAAAATCCCTTGTGCCCTTTGGGGGCTGTATTGGAATATTACTCATAAGGCTATATAAACGCACCCCTCCTTTGTTAGTTTGGCTATTTTCTCGACACCCGCCGGAACAATCCTAGCGTAATCAGGTATGTCCAGTTCCTTTAATTCGAACATATTCATCGCGTTGCGGCATACGAAAACGTTCACCTTGGGTGAAAGAACGGCTCTTAATTGTGCTTTAAGCTGGGAGTGATGGAGCAGCGAAACGACTGCGGGACCGAATACCACCACGTTTATTTCCTCGGTTTCGCTAATTGCGGTTATATTTTTGATAACGTTCATCAAAAGTCCGGGCATTATTGTTCCGTTCGCAACCTGAATAACGTACTTCATTTGTCTTTCTCCTTTTTAACCACGCAAAAGCAAATATCTTTTGCTTTTGCGTGAGTTCGCTTTACGCTTACCCGCCGCTTGGCTTGGAAAGCCTGAACAAGTTAAAAAATTTTGACGGGTCAAGGCTTGCACCGCCGACAAGGGCGCCGTTGATATGAGACATGACCATCAAATCAGATATATTGGATTCGGTTACGCTTCCCCCGTAAATAACCCGGAGTTCATCCACTTTAATGTAAGAATTTACGAAATCGTATATAAATTTATGCATATCCTCTCCATCCTGGGGTCTTATCGGCATTCCGGTCCCTATAGCCCAGACAGGTTCATACGCGATTACAAGGGAAGAAATCCTGGCATTCGCCTCTTTTAAGGGCTTAAGATTAATCATTAACTGATTTCCGACAAATTCTTCCTGAGAGTTTTTTTCACGTATTTCTAATTTCTCGCCGACGCATAATATGGGAATTACGCCGCCCGCGTCATAAACCGCCTTGATTTTTCCCCCGATTAATTCATCATCTTCCTTGAAAATATTGCGCCTCTCCGAGTGCCCTATTATCACGAAAGAACACCCGCAGGACTTTATCATTTCCACGGAAATCTCCCCGGTGTATGCCCCGCATTTCTCGCAGTATACATTCTGGGCGCAAAGCCGTATGGTTTCCCTATGCGGTTTAATTAACCAAGAGGTTTCGCAAAGCGACGTAAACGGCGGGGCTACGACTATTTCGGTATCCCCGAATATATTTCCTGCCCCGCTCTTCTTAAGTTCGTCTATTTTTTTAAGAAAAACATCGAAATAAGGAACGATATCTTCTCCGGTCTTGTTCATCTTGAAGTTTGCGGCAATTAATTTTTTCTTCACTCTTGTCCCCTATCCGTTTAAATGTTTTAATACGTCATGGCATCTTTCGCAAACGTCCTTGTAATCCTCGAATTTCCCGACCGAGGGATCATATTTCCAGCACCTCGAGCATTTCTCCCCGACGGCCTTTTCGATTACCGCTTCGGGGGTGTTAATGCCTGTAACGTCATCCCGGAATATTTTTACGTCCGAAACTATGAAAATGTCTTTTATCAAATCCTCGCCAAAAAAATTAATAAGGTTAAAATCTTCTTCTCCGAGCTTAAGTATTGCCTTTGCCTCCAGGGAGCTTCCAATAAATTTTCTTGCCTTCGCCTCCTCGAGGCTTG
>JAKAPT010000078.1 GCA_021806885.1 bacterium
AACCAGGCGGGCCACGGCCTGAGATATTCCGTGGCGCATAACGGTAATTGGCCGGGGGTCGTGTCGCATAAGAATGTCGACTTCCCAAAGGCGTTTGACAACCTCACCCAACGTAATCTCCCATAAATTACGGAAAGGTTTTTTAGCTCCTTTCGGATTAGGTCTTGTTCCGGCCTTACCGGATTTATCAATGAAACTAATGAGACTGCCCGCACAAGCGAGCCGTTCCGGTTCTTTTATTTCCACAGCCGTATGAATCAGGTCGAAGCAAAGGTTGTCCATGCCTGCTCCCTGCTCCTGCCGCGCTACTCGCCGAACCTGCGCTGGGTCGACAATGAATGTGATTTTACCGCCTTTATAGGTTCTTTTTTTCTCGGCGGTGAAAAACAACGCCTCGAGCACGTCCGCATGCGTCTGGCCAAGTTTGCCTTTAATCCTTATCTTGCCCCATTCGGTAGCAAAAATATCGTCTCGCATTTTAGGTCGTCTCGTCGGTTGAAAAATATTTAACCGGTATTCGTGCACCGTCGCCGTCGCCAGATTATCTGTTTCGAAAATACGGTGCACGCGTTTGAAGGTCGGTTTCTTCATATTCTTCTTCTGTGTCTGTGTCATGGCTCACCTCCTTTTCATTATCTTTATTATCACCCACCATAACATATCGCGTGTCATCATCGTCTATCTGTCCGATTAAGTCATATCTGAAAGATTCGGCATTATAGCTGTAAATACGGTCTGTAGCCGGTCTCATTATTCTTTTTGGCTTGCAGTTCGTCAGGCGCATATATCTCCTTATCTGCCTGTTTTCATCTGTACGGCCCATATACCATTGCCCGTTTGCCCCACTATTGCGTTCCTGATTATTGGCAAACAAAAGGGCATAGGCATAGTCCATTTTGAATTGGACATCGCCTGATTCCTTGGCCCCCAGAAGAATAGCTTCGGGGTTTTTCACCTGCGTTCCGCCATTTGTTTTAAGCGAGTCGTTGCTGATGGACGAAATAAAAACGAAGCATACGTTTTTCATCTCGTTTTTAATCCTGTTGCACTCTATGGCAATTCGATTGACATATGCTCGGATATTTGTATTTGCGTTTGCGTTGGGGTGTTTCT
This sequence comes from bacterium, assembly GCA_021806885.1. GTDB lineage: Bacteria > SZUA-79 > SZUA-79 > Acidulodesulfobacterales > Acidulodesulfobacteraceae > JAKAPT01. The sequence goes on from JAKAPT010000078.1 coordinate 1,114, forward strand.
CCTGTTCCTGTAAGGCAATATCCCACCCGAATTCTTGCAGATAATCGACTATAACAAGAACCTTTTTGCCCTTAAAGTACCTGACGAGCTTTTTGATTCTGTCTATCGAAGGTGCGAATTCGACGATAAAACTTTTACCGTTCATCCCCTTTTTTCGTAATCGCCAGGCTATCTCCTGGTCGTTCCCTTCGTATTCAGCAAGAATTGTTACGTGGTCTTCGTCGACAGCTTGGTGAAGGTCGCCGATTTCCAGCATAAACTCTGTTTTCCCCGTGCTGGTATGACCTAATAGTGCCACAATAGACGGATATTGAATTACAAACCCGAATGTTTTTTCGTCTGATATAGTGATAGGCAAAGTTACAAGGTCGGCGGCGGTGATGAATTTAATATCATCGGTATCAAGCTGTTCTTTCGGTGCCGTATTGGCCGTGTCAGTTTGTGTTTGCACTTTCGTTAAGTCTATCTCTTTCCCATACTGCCCTATTGCGCTTGCCACGCTGCCGCCTTCCGAAAGCCAATTGGCAATGTCGAATCCTTTATCACCCTTGTCGTGAAAAGAGACTACGGTAAGGCTTTTTATCTTTATCCCCGAATCAGTCATAAGGGCCTCTATAGCTTCTTTCGTGTTTCTCCGCCCTGAGTCATCGTTATCCTCAAAAACAATAATATTCTTGCCCGCGAATACCGCCCTAACCTCGGCCCCTATGGCATTCCATTCGTTTCTGAATTTATCAAAGCCGAGAACCGCGGTATTTTGGGGCATGGGGGTATCTACTAAGGCGTTACGAACGGCTCGAACGCATTCCGCTCCTTCGGCGAGCGCGATGCTATCAATGTCTTTCGGGTCTTGGAGCGTTTCGAGCCCATAAAAAACTGGCGGTTGACCTTCGGGTTTGCCAGGCTTTCCGTCCGGGGTAAAATATGGCACACCGGCCTTACCGGACCCGTCTGAGTATTCCATACGAACACGCCTATATAAAAGTTTTCCGTCCAGGTCTTTGTAGTAAAACGTTTTCCCTGGTTTTATAGGGATGTCCTTCTCTGTCTCTTCCTGCAGTTTTACAGGGATAGGGGCTGGAAGCTGCTTCGATCTTTCCTGCTGCGGTTTAAGTTCAGTTGGCTTTAAAGAAGGACGTTCTTCCCATTTTTTAATATTGAGCGCATCATATAAGTTTAAAAGCTCAATAAGTTCAGTACGGCTATATGTATGATTACATGCAAAACAATGCAGCGTTTCTGCATTCACAACCGCTTCGTGGTTGCCTTTTTCCAGCCTTTCCCCGGGCTTACATATGGGACACCTGCAAACTATCTGGTTGCCACTGCGGGCGGTTTCGATTTTGCCCGCTTCCAGGATTTCACTCATTAAAAAATCACTTTTCTTATTTTTCCGGATGTTGTCTTTCGTTACGTTGACTTTGTCTTCAGATTTTTGATATACCTCACCTTTAAGTTTTTTTAACTGTTCTTGAGGCGTTAGGAGAGACATAATCAAATTAATAATTGCATGGGCGGGATCATCGACGAAATTAAAAGAGTCATTTATTAATTTATATTTACGGCTGTGATTATTTAATAATACTATCGAGGGCGGCAGGACGCAATTTTTACCATCAGCAAGCAGTTCGATTTCTATGCCGAGCTCATTATTTTTATAAATGCTTTGATTCGCTTTTAGTCCCAGCTCTTCATAAAGATCAGCCCGAATAAATAAATATGAGTGGAATCCTCCAGATCCGGTAAGGGTGTTTAAATTTAAATTTAGATTTTTCGTCCATTTTTCAAAAAAGGCAACCCTTTCCTTGTATTTCTCAATTTCTCCTGGCCATTCTTCAAAAAATTTGGAACGATCAAGGCCGTTAAGATGCTTGTCAATTGGTTTTATGTCGAAATCGAGGACGACAATGCAATAATCTACACCGCCAATGACGGCGCGGCTTCGTCTGCCGGGACGAAAACCAAGATTACGCTGATGCTCGGGTGGGATGTTGTCTTTGAATAACGAAAATACTTCATCGTTATTTAATTTTTTTAGGTTGTTCCAATTTTTGCGCGAAGGAATTTTAGTATTAGGCAATAGAGGATGTAAATCAAAGCCCTTAGTATAAAAAAATTCAATATTCTTATTCATAATTTATTCACCACTTCTTCTTTTATAATGAGTCTTTAGAATTTATTTTCTTTCACCACTTCTTAATATCGCATTTCTTACCATTTTTGCCTCGGACTTTGAGTAGTTGTAATTCAAATAATTAATATTGACGGGTTTTACGGCTTCTATCCTATGAGAGTTAAGAAATTCGTCAACATCCCGTGTGGTAAAAAGCCTTTTTCGGCCGAGCTTAATATGCGGTATCTTTTTTTCTTGCGAGAGCTGATACAAGTAGGACTTTGATATGTGCATATAAGCAGCAGTTTCTTTTAGGTCTAGGTATTGCGATTCCATTCATTTACCACCTTTTTATTTGAATGCTTTAAACTCCTTTTCCCATACCCTATATATACGCAAAATTTTGAGATGCTGAAAATTTTAGGTAAAAAAAAGTAAAAAATTTATAAAAAAATGATATATATTTAAATTTATTGACGAATTTTCTTTAAAATATTAAAATATTTGTATGAGGATAGGTTTGGTTAACGTTGATTCAAAAATTCCGAATTTGGCGCTTATGAAAATATCCGCCTATCATAAAGCCAAAGGGGATGATACCCATTTTTATTCCGAGTTCGCCGAATATGATTTAGTTTATGCCTCAAAGGTATTTTCTTATACCCCGGATTACTCCTATTGCCCGGATAATACTGTCAAAGGCGGAACCGG
>JAKAPT010000027.1 GCA_021806885.1 bacterium
CCCGGAATATTTTTACGTCCGAAACTATGAAAATGTCTTTTATCAAATCCTCGCCAAAAAAATTAATAAGGTTAAAATCTTCTTCTCCGAGCTTAAGTATTGCCTTTGCCTCCAGGGAGCTTCCAACAAATTTTTTTGCCTTCGCCTCTTCGAGGCTTGATAGAAATACCTTTCTTATCCTGATTAATTCCTCAAATTTTTCCGCAAGTTCATAATTTAAATATTTTTCGTTAATCTCTTCAAAATTTTTAAGAAACACCTCCCCGGGAGGGGAGTTTTTTTCAAAATATATCCATGCCTCCGAGGCGGTAAAAGGAATTATGGGCGCAAGGCATCTTACAAGGTTGTCAAAAGAATAATGGATTACCGTCTGCACAGACCTCCTTTTTACGGATTTTCTTGAATCCGTATAGAGGGAATCCTTGACGACATCGAGATAAAAAGACGAATATTCGATAATAAATTTATATATGCCCTGAAAAACCAGGTGAAAATCATAATTGGAATAATTTTTATAAACGGATTGAAGAAGGACCGTAAGGCTGTGAAGGGCGTATTTATCCAGTAGCCCCATTTTATTATAACTGACGCTGTCCTTTTCCGGGTCAAAATCGTATAGATTTCCAAGCATGTATTTAAAGGTGTTTCTGATTTTCCTGTACCCCTCAGCAAGCCTTAATATTATCTCCTCCGAAATCCTCATGTCGTTTTTATAATCCTCGGAGGCCGCCCAGAGCCTTAAGATATCCGCTCCGTATTTTTTAATAATCTCATCCGGGCTTATTACATTTCCAAGGGACTTGGACATCTTCTTCCCGGAGCTGTCAACCACGAATCCATGGGTTAAAACAGTTTTATAGGGTAGCCCGTCTCCCGAACCCATGCCGATTAAAAGGCTTGAATGGAACCACCCCCGGTGCTGGTCGGAGCCCTCTAGGTATAAATCCGCGGGAAAGCCAAACCCTTTTATCTCTTCGTCGTTTTTCAAGACGCAATAATAGCTTACGCCGCTGTCGAACCAGACATCCAGAATATCCTCTTCCTTTTCGAAGGCGTGGCTGCCGCACTTCTTGCAGGAAATTTTTTCTCCGATAAGAGCCGTAAAAAATTCGGCGGGCTTTTCATACCATATATCCGCCCCGGCCTTTTCGAATTCATCCGCAATTTTGAGCGTAAGTTTATAATCTATAAGGGCCTCGCCGCAATCCTTGCAATAAAAGGCGATAATGGGGACGCCCCACGCCCTTTGCCTCGATACGCACCAGTCCGGCCTTGTTTCAAGCATCCCTGAAATTCTGTCTATGCCCCATTTGGGTATCCATTTGACGGACTTAAGAGCCTCGAGAGATTTATCCCTTAAACCGTTAATCTTCATTGATATGAACCATTGCTTCGTCGACCTCAGTATTACAGGGTTTTTGCACCTCCAACAATGGGGATAAGAATGTTCTACTTTCTCTTCAAGGATAAGCGCCCCCACGTCCCTTAATCTCTGTATCACAAAGGGGTTGGATTCGAAAACGCGCATTCCCGCAAAGGCTTCCACGTCCGACACGAACCTCCCCTCGTTAGAAACCGGAGCGTACGCGGGAAGGTTATACTTGAGACCCACTGCGTAATCGTCCTCGCCGTGGCCGGGAGCGGTGTGGACCATGCCTGTTCCGGCATCTTTTTTAACATGCGAACCGAGTACCAGGAGGGAATCCCTGTTTATGAAGGGGTGCGCCGCGATCTTATTCTCAAGGTTTTTCCCATTTGTTTTTGCGAGGATTTTATATCCGGAAAATCCGAATTTTTTCATTAGCTCTTCTGCAAGGCTTTCCTCCAGTATAAAAATATCCTTCCCCGTATCGACAAACGAATACTCGAAATCCGGGTTGACTGAGATGGCGAGATTGGCGGGAATAGTCCATGGCGTCGTAGTCCAGATGACGGCAAACACGTCCCTCTCCCCCAAAGCGGAAGCGACGGCAAGGCTTGAAAGGTCGGACTTTATCCTGAACTTGACATATATCGAAGGAGAGACTTTTTCGGCATATTCGACCTCGGCCTCCGCAAGGGCGGTTTTACATGTCGAACACCAGTAAATAGGCTTATTTGCCCTGTAAAGCCCCCCGTTTTTAATAAAATCAGCGAGTTTTCTAACAGTGTTGGCCTCGTAGGAATAGTTCATGGTGAGATATGGATTATCGTACCTGCCCATGCTTCCAAGCCTTTTAAACTCCGACCTCTGTATGCCCATGAACTTGTTGGCGTAATCCCTGCAAAGGCGCCTTTTTTCAACCTTTGATATGGAATCCCTGGATTTCAGGGTTTTATCAACATTGTGCTCAATAGGAAGGCCGTGGCAGTCCCATCCCGGAATAAAGGGAGATTGATAGCCCGACATGAATTTAAATCTTACTATAACGTCCTTTAAAATCTTGTTAAGGGCTGTCCCTAAGTGGATATGCCCGTTAGCGTAAGGGGGACCGTCATGGAGAATGAATTTTTTACGGTTTAAAGACAACCCGGCATTAAGCCTTTCGTAAAGACTGCTTTCCTCCCATTCATTTAATATTTTTTCCTCTGTTACTTTCAGGTTGGCCTTCATCGGGAAGTCTGTTCTGGGGAGATTGAGGGTGTCCTTGTAGTCCATATCTTTCCTTTGATATTTATATATAAATTCTAAGTATTATAGCACCTGAAAGTTATTTTGTGAATTAATTTAAATTAAATCCCGAATATGATAAAATTGTTTATAGATGTATTTTTATTAAATCAATCAATTAAACATTCATGTGTCTTGCGATTCCCTCCAGGGTTATAGAAATAAAGGATGGTTCTACCGCCATAGTCGATACTATGGGATCTAAAAGGATTATATCCACCATCCTTCTTGAAGAGCCCCCTTCTGTGGGAGATTACCTCCTTATCCACGTAGGGTATGCCATGCAAAAAATCGACTTCGAGGAAGCCGCCTTAAGTCTTTCCATGTTTAAAGAGATACGGGACGGGATGGATTAACGCCCATGGAAATATATTCCGATTTCAGGAAAAATAGGGATATACAAAACCTTGCTTCCTTGATAAACAAAGAGGCAAGGGGCAGGGTCAATATAATGGAGATATGCGGCGGGCATACGCACTCCATTATGAAATACGGCTTAAACCGCCTGCTTGACGGAAAAATCAATTTTCTGCACGGCCCGGGCTGCCCCGTCTGCGTCATGCCCCTTCGAAGAATTGACAAGGCCATTGAAATAGCCGCCCTCCCCGATGTCATACTTGCTGCCTTCGGGGATATGATGAGGGTCCCCGGAACGGAAAGCTCGCTTATAAAGGAAAGGGCAAAGGGCAGGGATATAAGGATGGTTTATTCCCCCCTTGATATTCTTAAAATCGCCGAAGAAAAGGAAAACAAAAATAAAAGGCTGGTCTTTTTCGCCATCGGGTTCGAAACAACCACCCCAATGACCGCGGCCCTTCTCGATGAGGTCATAAAGAGGGGCATAGAAAACACGCTTTTCTTTATAAACCATGTCATCGTCCCTCCACCGATCGAGGCCATACTCGATTCGGGCGGAAACGCGATAGACGGCTTTATCTGCCCGGGGCATGTGAGCGTAATCACCGGGATTTCAATTTACGACAGCATTCCCTTAAAATATAAAAAATCCGCGGTGATTTCGGGATTCGAACCATACGATATTTTATCCTCGGTTCTCTTGATAACAAGGCAGATAAATGAAAATAACCCCAGGGTTGAAATAGCCTATAAAAGGGCTGTAAGCATGGACGGAAACAGAAAGGCCCGGGAAATCGCGGAGAAGTACTTTGAGTTAAGGGATGAATTCGAATGGAGGGGGTTCGGGAACATTCCGAAAAGCGGGTTAAAACTCAGGGAGAAATTCAGGGACCTTGATGCGGAATACGTCTTTAAAGCGGAATTAAACGAAACCGATGGAAAGGAAAAAGCCGCAAATGCGCTTGAAAAGGCCTGCAAATGCGGAAATATCCTAAGAGGAATCTCAAAGCCTACGGATTGTTCTTTGTTCGCAAGGGCATGTACTCCCGAAAACCCCGTAGGCGCGTGCATGGTGTCGAGCGAGGGGGCGTGCGCGGCATATTATAAATATAAGGATTCATGCATTGACTGAAAACCATGCGATATTCCCTTGAGGATTTTTATGAAAGGTGAAGAAAAAATTCTGCTCTCCCACGGGGGGGGCGGAAAGGAAACCTCCGAACTTATAAATGGCCTTCTTTTTAAGGAATTATACGGCCCGGCCGTGTCCGGAAATGCAAAATCATTGTCACTTTTAGAAGACGCGGCAATAATTAAAATAGGGTCTTCCCCATCTAAAATCGCGTTCACCACGGACAGCTTCACCGTAAATCCGCTTTTTTTTAAGGGCGGGGATATCGGAAAGCTATGCGTCGCCGGAACCGTAAACGACCTTTCGGTTATGGGAGCGAAACCGCTTTTTTTAAGCCTTGGCCTTATAATAGAAGAAGGCTTTTCGTTCAATAACCTCAAAAACATCATGAAATCGATAGCCCTGGAAGCCTCGAAAACGGGCATTGCTGTGGTTGCCGGGGATACCAAGGTCGTTCCGCTGGGAAAGGCTGACGGTATTTTTATAAACACAAGCGGCATTGGAGAGGTTTTATACGAAAATATATCCGTGTATAACATAAAAGAAGGAGACGTTATAATAGTTTCGGGCCACGTCGGGGATCACGGAAGCGCGATTATGTCCCTAAGGGAGGGGATAGATATGGATGTGGATATAGAAAGCGACTGCGCCTCCCTCTGGGGGATGATAGATTCCGTTTTAAAAACCGGCGTACACGTGGGAGCCATGAGGGATGCGACCAGGGGGGGCATTGCGGCCGTCCTTAACGAGTGGGCGCAGGCCGCGGGCGCCGAAATATTCATCGACGAGGGTAAAATACCGGTTAAAAACGCCGTAAAGGGTTTCTGCGAACTCCTTGGTTTCGAACCATACCAGCTCGCATGCGAGGGAAGGGCCGTTTTTGCCGTCAGGCCCGGCTTCGAAAAAAAGGCCCTGAAAACCCTTAAATCCCACCCCCTTGGAAAAAATGCCGAAATAATTGGATTTGTCCAAAAGCGCGGGGGCGCGGGATACGGCAAAAGCCCCGGAGGCAGGGTTATCCTTAAGGGGATTTTCGGGGTAAACAGGGTAATGGAAGCTCCATCAGGCGAGCTTTTACCCAGGATATGCTGAGGCTATTTTCCCTATGGTATCCTCCCTGGAATTTAAAAAACTTTCGGCGTCAAAAGCTAAGAGGGCAGGTCTTTTAAGAAGATCCGTAATTAAAATAACCGGAAGGGTTCAAGGGGTGGGATTCAGGCCGTTCGTATTCAGGATGGCAAAAAAGTACGGTATTAAGGGCCTTGCCTTCAACGAGCCTTCAGGAATAACCATAGACGCCGAGGGGCAAACCCGCAACCTTAAGAATTTTATAAATTCGATAAACTCCGAAAAGCCCCCCCTGGCTTTAATAGACTCTATATCCTGCCGGGCTGAAAACCCCGTTTTTTATAACGATTTTAACATTAAAGAATCCCTAAAGACTGAAAAGACGGCTGAAAGAACAGGAAAACTCGACCTTAAAATCTCCCCCGACATCGCAACCTGCGATAAATGCCTTAAAGAACTTTTCGACCCGACCGACAGGAGATACCTGTACCCGTTCATAAACTGCACGGATTGCGGCCCCAGGTTCACAATAATTACCGGACTGCCTTACGACAGGAGGAGGACGTCCATGAAGAAGTTCAAGATGTGTCCTGATTGCTTGAAAGAATACAAAAACCCCCTCGAAAGGCGTTTCCACGCCGAACCGGACTCATGTTTTTCGTGCGGCCCGCGGATGGAGTTTATACCCAACAAAAATTTTAACGCGACCGAGAATAAAATAATTACAGGGAAAAAAGCCATAGAACATGCCGTTAAATTTCTCGAGGAGGGAAGGATTGTCGCGGTTAAGGGGATAGGCGGTTTCCACCTGGTTTGCGACGCCGCCAGCGATGAAGCGGTTAAGCTGTTGAGGGAAAGGAAAAAAAGGCCGTCCAAGCCTTTCGCGGTGATGTTCGGGGATATCCGCGGGGTTTCAAAATATGCCTTCCCGCCTAAGCCTATTGCCGGGATTTTGAACGGAAGGGAAAGGCCGATACTCCTTCTTGAAGGAAGGGGGAAACTTTCATGGTACGTAAATTGCGGCCTCAGGGACATCGGGATTTTTCTCCCCTATGCCCCGCTCCATCATATAATATTAAGCATCTTTAAAAAGCCCCTCGTAGCTACGTCCGCAAACATCCAGGGGGAACCCATAATTAAGGAAAACAAGGAATCGTTTCTAAAACTCAAAAATATCGCGGACGCTTTCCTGGTCCATGACAGGGACATCATAAGGAGATGCGACGATTCCGTTATTAAACCTTCAAAAAAAGGCTTAATATTCATAAGGCGTTCCAGGGGTTATGCGCCCGACCCCGTAAGGGTCGGTTTAGAATTCAAAAGAAGCGTCCTTGCCGCGGGCTCTTATTTGAAAAACACCTTTGCGTTCGGCTTTCCCGGAAACACGGCTTCCACCGGCATGGAAAATCGATCTTCAGCGCCCTTCCCTTCAAACGTGCTCTTAAGCCAGCACAATGGGGATCTGGACAGCCAGGAAAGCCTGGACAATTTTAAAGAAACCGTAGCCGATTTTGAAAGACTCTATAATTTTAATCCGGAAGTAATAATTTGCGACAGCCACCCGGATTACGAAAACACCAAATGGGCAATAAAAGAGGCCGAAAAAAGGGGGATCAGGTGCGTAACCCTTCAGCACCACAGGGCTCACGTTATTTCCTGTATGGCCGAGAACGCGATCCCTCCCGGAATGGAGGTGCTTGGAGTGGCATTTGACGGAAGCGGCGGGGGCGACGACGAAAGCGTCTGGGGAGGGGAATTCTTCAAAGGGGGGTATGAAAACCTTGCAAGGGTAGCCTCGCTCAAGCCCTTCAGGCTTTTGGGCGGGGAAAAAGCTACAAAGTCTCCCTCCAGGATTCTTCTTAGCCTTTTATTCGAGTTGTATCCGATTAAATACAACACCATGACTGGAAACTTTACTGATGGAAAGATACTGGATAAATATCTTAGCCTTACCGGTTTTACTCCCTCAGAGATAAAAATACTTTTCAAAATGTGGGAAAACGGGGTCAATTCGCCTTATGCATCATCCTGCGGAAGGCTCTTCGACGCCGTTTCCCGCCTTTGCGGGTTTACAGGCAACATTTCCTACGAGGGGGAAGCGGCAATTTATCTTGAGGATTTAGCCCGCGGGGCGGGGGCCGGAGATGTAAAACGTTTTGAATACGAAATAAATTTTGATCCCATAAAAAACATTTACGTGGTCGATTATCTTCCCATGATCCGCCGGATTTCCGAAATAATTTCAGATACCTGCCATTTTGACCCGAAAGCCGTTTCGAAAAGATTCATTAAAACCCTTTCAAGTATGATCCTTGACGTTTCTAAAATAATAAACTGTAAAAATGTCTGCCTGGGCGGGGGCGTCTTCCAAAATTCCATACTGCTCGAGAATACTTACGATATTTTAAAGAAAAGCGGATTTAAGCCATTTTTTAACAAAATGGTTCCTCCAAACGACGGGGGGTTGTCTCTGGGCCAAGCCGTTTATGGCGGGCTGATAGAATAATAATAACTCAATTCGGAAGGGGCATCTCCGAGGGGTTTAAACTTAAGGATTTTAATTCCTCTAAAACGAGCTTTTCAAGGACAGGTATGATATTTTGAACGGTGGGGGAAAGCGTTATTCCAATCCCATGACAGTCATCAGGGGCTACCGCGAAAATGGTTATTTTGGGCTTATGCCCCGCGAGAGCGCACATGGTTATGACGTCGATAAATTCGACGTCATGGGCGGTTTTCTTCATAAGCTCCACGGGAAGATTGTCTTCCCCGAATTTGAATATGCTTCCAGGCTCTTCCCCGGTTTTTACCGCGTCCACGACGATAATCCTATCGAGGCCGAATATGTCGTCAAGAAGGCCATATCCCGAAGTACTGCCGTCTATTAATCTTACCCCCGGTCCAAACGAGTACTTCTCCCGGAGACCGGCAATGAAATGTACTCCCAGGCCCTCGTCTTTAAGAAGCAGGTTCCCGATTCCTATAATTCCGGTCATAAAAAGTTACACTACTCCGCCTCAATATTATTCTTGGTATATTTATAGCCTCCGAAGGGTATAAGTATGTCTCCTTCCTTCCACATTACCGAGCGCCATACCTCCGTATAGATATGGTAAATGATAAATATCATAATAATCCACATGATGAAAAGATGGGCAAGGGTAACCCCGGTCAGGCCGCCGAAAACGAACAGCGTCCAGTCTGTCGTAAAATGCATGAACCACGGCCACCATCCGCCTATAACCGAGGTTCCGGTGAAGGACGAAACATACATCTGAAAACCCGTTACCATCTGGAGGAAAATAAGAACATGAAAAAAGGTAAATATAATCGCGTTGAAGGGGTCCTGGTAGCGGGTGGTCTCCGGCTTGTTCTTAAGCGTAAAATAATGTTTGAGCATACGGAATGCCTCGTTCATCTTGTCCCCGAACGGCATGAAACTCTTGTAAAGGGGCTCTTTCAGTGAGAAAAACGCAAGGTAGAGCCAGACAAAAAAGGCGACGTCTATGACTATCGCCCCAATAAAATGGAAATACCTTACGTATGCCATTATAAAGGCCTGATACGTCTCTCCTGTCGAAAGAACGCCAATTGAAGGGGAATAGGCCTGGATGGGGGATTTACCAAACATAAGAAACGGGTAGGCTATGTAAAACCCCGTTATTATGTTATTTATCAACGCCAGGAATAATGCCCAGTGGATTACCCTTTTTATTACCGTCATTCTGTGAATCATTTTAATGTCATTATTTGCGGGTTCTATATTTTTCATAACTCCCCCTTGCCAAAAGGATTGTATTTAAGAAACCTTAAATTTTCTTATTTCATTCGTTTTAGGATCTATAATATGGACGGCGCAGGCCAGGCAGGGATCAAAGGAATGTATTGTCCTTAATATCTCGAGCGGCTGGGAGGGGTTGGACATTCTCACCCCCACAAGCGAAGCCTCGTATGCTCCGGGATTGCCGAACGCGTCCCTCGGGGAGCCGTTCCAGGTCGTGGGAACGACTATCTGGTAATGTGTTATTTTTTTATTTTTTATCCTGACCCAGTGCCCTAATGCCCCCCTTGGAGCCTCGTCGAGGCCTATCCCCGTTATTTCTTTTGAAGGCATTTCATATGATGTCCAGCTTGACTGGTCAACTGCCGCGTTTTTGATAAGCTCGAGCGTCCACGGTTCAAGGGCGTCCGCGATGTATTTCGTCTCTATTCCTCTTGCCGCGGTCCTTCCGAGGGTCGAGAAAAGAGCCGAAACGGGAAGGCCGGTTTTGCGCAGGACATAATCCACAAGAGCCCTTATTTCTTTATTCCCTTTCCCGTAAGCAATTAGCGTCCTGGAAAGGGGACCGACCTCCATGGCCCTGTTTTCATATCTTGGAGACTTTATCCAGCTGTATTTTCCTTCTTCTTGAAGGCTTCCGTCCCTGTTTAAACCGGTGTAATCCGGGTCGGTTATTCCGACGGAAGGGTTAAGGCCTACCTTCTCGTTAGGATATTTATACCATGAATGGGTGACGAATTCCGTTATCTTTTTCTCGTCTAAATTTAATATCTTGCCAATATCCCTGTTAAATATAACCCCCCTGGGAAGAAACATATTGTCCGGGCTCTGGTCGTCGGTCATGGGGAACGCCCCATAGGAGAGGTAATTCTTAAGGCCTCCTCCCACGCCTTCTATCGCCTCATCCTTATAAAACATGGCCGCCGTAAGAAGGTCCGGAATATAGGCGTTATTTACGAAATCCGTAATCTTGCCGATCCTGAACAGGATGTCGTCCATCCTCTGGGGATTGATTATGTCGGCGATGGAAGATATTCCTCCGACGATGGTGGTCTGGGGATGCGGGTCTTTAGAGCCCAGGATGGCCATTATCTGCGCCGGAATCCGCAAGATATTAAGATTGTCGAGGTAATGAGATGCCACAAGGAGATTCCCCTCCGGAGGAAGCTTGTAAGAAGGGTTCCCCCAGTATGCCCCCGCGAAGGGACCGAGCTGCCCCGACTTTACGAACGCGGCAAGTCTCGCCTTTACCTCTTCGAATCTTGCAAGGCTTGCGTTATAAGGAGTTTCCGTGTGCGCGTAGGCAAGGTCCATCGTTTTCCTGGGATCGGCATTAAGGGCTGAAACTACGTCAACCCAGTCGAAACCGGCAAGCTGGTAAAAATGAACAAGGTGGTCCTGAACAAGCTGTGCCCCTTTTATAATATTTCTCGCGATCCTGGCATTTCTGGGGGGATGTATCCCGAGGGCGTTTTCCACCGCCCAGCTCGACGCTTCGTAATGCGCGTACGTGCAAACTCCGCATAGCCTCTGGGCGAAAAGACCAGCGTCTTCAGGGGCTCTTCCATTAAGGATAATCTCTATTCCCCTGAACAGGGTGCTGGAAGAAAACGCTTCCGTAATCTCGTTTCCGTTAAGAATGGCTTCTATCCGCAAATGCCCTTCTATTCTTGTAACAGGATCTACTATAATTTTTCTGGCCATATATCCTCCAACATTTTAAATTATTCTTTTTTGTCCTTGCCTTCTTCCTTTTTCCCCTTTCCTTCCTTATGTTTATCCCTTTCCCTTTTTACGCCGGAATAGATAGCGTGGGCCGCTATTCCCGCGCCCGCTGCTCCAAACAGCCCAAGGCCGAATCCGTCAGCGGTCGATTCCACGGCCGGGAAAAAGATTTTCGCTTCGGCGTTAGGCTTTTCAAAAGGACTCATCCTGTCCCAGAAAGCCGGCTGAGAGCATCCTATGCAGCCATGCCCCGCCCTCATAGGGAAACTCAAATCCTGATTATATTCCACGGTAGTGCAATTGTTCCAGGTGAAAGGTCCTTTGCACCCCATCATATAAAGACAGTATTGCTTTTTCGCGCCTTCATCCCCCCAGCGCCTGACAAACTCGCCGGCTTCAAAATGTCCCCTTCTGTAACAATTGTCATGAAGCCTTCCTCCGTAAGCCCACAGGGGCCTTCCCAGGTTATCAAGGTCTGGCGCTTTTCCCACAAGGATATATTCCACAAGGGTTCCCACGACGTTCACGGGATTTGCGGGGCAGGCCGGGATATTTATGACCTGCCTGTGGGTGACGGAAGAGACCGGAACCGCGGAGGTTGGATTCGGGCTAGCCGCAGGTATCCCTCCATATGACGCGCAATTTCCAATGGCTATTATAATCCCTGCGTCTCTTGCCGCTTCTTTTGTTATTTTAAGTCCAGTTTCCCCTTTCGCTCCAATCGTAAGGAACTTTCCGCCGAGGCCCGTCGGAATTGAGCCCTCCACGACAAGGATATATTTACCTTTATGTTTTCTAATTGTCTCGACGCGCCTTGCTTCCGCCTGGTAACCCGCCGCGGCCATAATGGATTCCATGTAATCCACACTTACGTAGTTTAAGATAATCTCCGCGGGCGTGGGATGGGCCGTCCTTATGAAGGCCTCGGTATTGCCCATGCAATCGGACATGTCAAGCCAGATGAAAGGGGTTCTGGTTAGTATGTTGGCCGCCCTTGCCACCCTTTGCCTGAATACATATGGAAGCATCAGGGTAGACGTTAAAACAGCGGTCCATTTAAGGAAATCCCTTCTCGAAACGCCGTGAAAACCGAGGATGTTCCCCATATTCCCATCTTTGTCCCCCTTGTCTTTGAAATACTCCTTTTCAAGGGAATCAAGTCTTTCATCTACTTTCTTGAGGACTTCGGCTGAATTATCGGATATGCGTCTTAGAGGATCCCACTTTGGGGGTGTGTTTGAATCGGATGGTTTATTGGTTTTGGTTACGTGACGTGTTTTTTTATTGCCGTTTCTCATAAAACCTCCTTAATAAAGGAAAAGTTAGATTAAATAACAAATTTTAATATTATTTATTTTCATCAGAAGAAACAAATAATGTATAATTAATTTGTAATTATATCTTCTTAATAAGGAGGCAATTTTTTATTTTTCCGTTTACATGATTTTTTATTATATCACCTAATTTTTAAATATCAAATAAAATCATGCATGAATTTTCGGTAGCGATTGGAATAATCGATACATTACGGGAAAATGGGTATCTCGACGGGGTAAGCAGGGTCGCTAAAATAAAAATAAACCTTGGAAAATATTCCGGAATAGATAAAAATTACCTGTCTTTCGCGTTCCAGAATGTGGATGATAAAAGATTTAACGGTGCAGAAATAGATTTCGTTTTAAACGATGGAGACGAGATAACCATCAAAGAAATTTACGTGGATTGAATTTATTGCAAATCGTAAGGGAGGGCCGGTTAAAATGAAATCAGTAAGGAAAAAAGAGCTAAGAACTATAAGGGTTCAAAAAAACGCTCTTGGAACAAATGAAGAAATTGCCTTAAAAAATAAAACAATTTTCGGAAAGGCCTTCGTCGTAAATCTTTTAAGCTCTCCTGGGTCGGGAAAAACTTCGTTGCTTGAAGCCGTAATCCCTGTTTTAAAAGATGCCGGCCTAAAAATGGCGGTAATAGAAGGGGATGTCGACACGGACCTGGATAAAAAGCGTATAGACGCCCTGGGCGTTCCCGCGTATCAAATTGTTACGAATGGAACCTGCCATCTCGACGCCCGAATGGTAAATAATTCCCTTGGGCGTCTGGACATAAAAAATGCCGATGTAATATTCATAGAAAACGTCGGGAACCTGGTCTGCCCCACTTCTTTCAACCTGGGAGAGGATATAAAGGCCGTTGTCCTGTCCGTCACGGAGGGAGACGATAAGCCCCTTAAATATCCTGCCGCTTTTTATAAATCCCGGGTTTTAATCATAAACAAAACCGATCTCCTTCCCTTCTTAAAAGCCGACTTAGAGAGAATTATAAAAAACGCCCTGTCCGTTAACAAAGACCTTAAAATATTCGAGACCTCGTGCTACGGCATCCCGAAAGATTCCCCCGCCGGGAGTGCTTGCGATAAAGGCATGCTCGGTTTCGCCGGTTTTATAAAGGAAAGCGTAAGATCCAAGACCGCCAGGTTGCAGGGAGCGTTTCTGAATAAAGGATTGGGAATATAGCGGGAACCAAATGATAATTTTATCCCTCGTGTTAATTCTCATCTGGTTTTTATCCGAATTCACGGGTTCATACCTTATCCCGGGGATAAGATTTCCAAAAACAAATTATAAAAACAAGGACCGGGGGTCAGGTTTCCTTATAACCGCCGACGTTATTGTTTCGGTTTTGGTTTCACTTATTTTCCTGCATTATAATATCCTTATAATACATTTTCCTGTGGTTTATGCCGGCCTGTCGCTTTTTTTTGCCGGTATCATCATAAGGCAATCCTCGGTTTATACCCTGGGAACATATTTTTCCCTCCACATCAGGGCATTAGAACACCATAAAATAATTAAAAAAGGTTTGTATAAATATATCAGGCATCCCCAGTATCTTGGAATTATCCTTTCCACAATCGGGTTCAGCACAACCTTTGGATCTATGCCGGCAATATTACTGACATTAATAATTACAGGTTGGGTTTTCCATTACAGGATGAACGTCGAGGAGGATTTTCTTAAAAATAAGCTGGGAAAGGATTACGAGGATTATATCGGTAAAACCAAAAGGATCATCCCTTATCTATATTAAGGAGAGGGGAACGGATTCCCCCTCAACCGTGCCGGTATTTTATTACTCGTACCTTTTCGAGAGTAATAAGACCTTCTTTCACCATTTCGTCTAGAAAGGGAAGGAGGGTATTAAGCTTTTCCTCGGTATCGACAATCTCTATGATCACGGGGAGGTCTTCGGAGAGGCGAAGGAGCTTGGCGGTATGCATCCTGCTGTGGGCGCCGAACCCCATAATTCCGCGGATGACGGTCGCGCCGGCAAGATTGAGCTCGCGGGCCTTAATGACTATCTGCTCGTACAGGGCCTTGCCCTTGTATTGGTCCGACTCCCCGGCGAATATCCTTAAAAGCATGCCTTCTTCAGGAAGATTCATCGTGTCACTCCCTTAAGATTCGCGATCAGAAGCCCTGCAAGTATAAACCCCCCTATGGCCAGACCGATGCCAAAGATGTTTGAAGCAAGAATGTTTATGAGCGCGGTTTTATATTCCCCTTCCCTAAACAGGTTGAAACTTTCGAGCGCAAAAGAGGAAAAAGTCGTATACCCGCCCAATATGCCTATGAATATGGTCGTCCTTAGAACAGGCGATATATTCGCGCCCTCGAAAAGCCCCCATAAAAAACCGATTGCAAAGGAACCGGAGAGATTTACGAGAAGGGTGCCTAATGGAAATATACCATTAGAAAGCCCGTAGCCCAACCCCGAAATGCCGTAACGGAGCAGGGTTCCAGCCGCTCCTCCCAGGGCGATAAATAAAAGCTTCAACATAATTAAACCTATCCCTTTTTGAAGTAGGAGTCATCAGCCCTTAGGGGGCGGTTTACGGCGAACCCCATCGCGGTTCGAGGAAAATGATTAAATCAGTTTTATTTACACACTAAAAACTTCGTAATCTATTCCTTCTTTTATAGTCTTCAACTGGGGAATTTTATCCTTATATAGAGACTCTTTCTCATTTACAGAAACATCCCTAGGAAGACTACTCAAAACTGCCTCTCCTGACTCCGTAATAGGAACAAAATACATTTCAGACTCTGAATTATCTGCCTTTTTTACGCAAAGAACCCTTGATTTGGGAAAATTGTTTATCTCCCTCTTCAATGTCTCTTTTTTTAACTTCACCGTTAATTCTAAATCCTCAATCTTTGATTCTATTTCCAGAATCTCTGAGGCATCTTTTTTAATCTCTTTTAATTCCATAACCATAGCCTTATAGGTTGAAAACCTGATAGTCTATTCCTTCTTTTAAAGTCTTTACCTGAGGAATTATATCTTTATACAGGGTTTCATTGTCGCCCATATAGATATGTTTAGGAATCGAACTTATAATTCTTTCTCCTGTTTCAGTAAGGGGAATAAAACATATTCTATCGATATCGGAGTGATCCCCTCTTTCAATAGAAACAACCTTGACTTTAACCGACTCGTCAAGCTCCCTTTTCAGTAGTTCTTTTTTCAACTTTAATTCCAATTCCAGATCCAAGATGTCGGATTCTGTTTTTAATATTTCGGAAGTATCTCTTTTCATGTCTCTTAATTCCATGATAATACCTCTTCGACAACTAAGCTTATTTATTTATAATATCTTGTTGTTTTATCTTTCTCCTTCTACTTTTAGTATATCCCCATTTTGGAATAAATCAATTTTTTTATTTATATATAAGCCTCCCTCCATGATAATCAAAACCGGAGCTTCGGTTTCTCATAAAATATCCCATTGCTCCGTAAGATATACAGTATAATTTTTAATATCATGAGCGAATATTTACTTAAATATCGTTTTTATCATCACGTCAAACCCCCTGCTTTCGCCGCATACAGAGAAAACATAATGCCCGTTGTCCTTTTTTTCTGGGTAATAAGGAATGATAAGGAGCTACAAATTTTCCGCCCTGATTACAAACGAAGAGGAATAAAGGGGTAGCGCTCTTATACCCTTAAAATTTAATTCCGTTAAAACCGCTTGTGTTTCTTTTTCAGATACCCTTTCTGAGATAGGAGGTCCCATAAACGGATTTTTGTCCTCCTTGTCCCAGTCTAAAACAAAAAGGGTGCCCCTTTTTTTTAATACGCGTTTAAGTTCATTAAGAAAAGCTTTCCTGTTTTCTATTTCATGGAAAACATTTGTCAGAATGAGTAAATCCACCGAACGGTCCCCCAGCGGCAAAAAAGCTTCTTCAGATTGAAGAGTCTTAATTTTCGGCAAATTCGATTCATCTATTTCCGCTTTTAAATTCTTGATGAATATGCCTAACATTTCCGTGCTTATATCAAGCGCAAAAAACAATATATTTTTGTTTTGAAGCCTTTTAATCAGGGGTATAGAGAAGAAACCGCTTCCGCACCCCACATCCGCTAAAACGAAAGCCCCTTCCTTCTTGGATAGGTTTCCGGCTTCTTTAGCTATTTCGTCGATAAAAAGTTCCGGGGGCATGAGCCTATATCTTTCTTCCAAATTTAATTTCTTATGTTCGGATGGATTAAATTTATGCATTTTATTTTTCTCCTGTTAGTTGCGGTGTTATCCCTTTATGTGTTCAAAAGACCCTTTAAAATAAGAATTATCTCAAACATCGCATATACGGGACATATCAAGGGTTTTTTATTCCGCTTAAAACCTCCCGCGTTTACTTATTTTTTTAAAAATTAATATAGCGCTCAATAGTTAGATATTTCTACAAAATTTCCATCCGAGTCCTAAGGTAAATCTATAATATGGTTCCTTCCGCTCCATGTCTTTTGACAGGTCCTTCTATAAATATCGACTCCGCAAAATTTGACGCGATTGATGGCCTCATTTTAAATATTTTATAGCCTGACTTTTTCCATATTATTTCCTTCTTCCCCCGAACAGGGTTAGGAGCATAAGGAAAAGGTTTATGAAATCGAGATAAAGGGTAAGGGCGCCTAAAACCGTCTCCTTCCTGGTATCGAACGAGCCGCTTAAATAAATCTGCTTAAGTTTTTGCATGTCGTAAGCGGTAAGTCCGAGAAATATTACCACGCCCAGGACCGAAACCACGTACATCAGGGTCGAACTGTGAAGAAAAAAGTTTACCACCATGGCGATAATGATGGCAAAAAGGCCCACCATCATAAAGTTGCCCATCTCCGTCAGATCCCTTTTGGTAGTGTAGCCTAAAAACGCGAGTAGGCCGAATGAGGCCGAGGTTATCAGGAATACCTCGCCTATGGACTGGCTTGTATAGACCAAGAATATAAACGAGAACGTAACGCCGGTAAGAGCGGAATATAAGAGGAATATAGCCTCGCTTACGTCTGCGGGCATCCTGTTGATCCCGAAGGACAGGCCTAGGACCGCGGCAAGCTGGAGTCCTATCAAAAGATAGAACAATAAAATGTGGGAGTAAAGGTAACCCACCACGGTTTTATCCATGGATATAAAATAGGACACGAACCCCGTAATGGCAAGACCCAGCGTCATCCACGTAAACACGCCGCGGAAGAAATCCGAAACCCCCTCGCGGGTAACGGCCTTTCCGGCGGTAATATCGTAATCGTAATTTCTTCCGTTTCCGTCGTAGCCGAAGTTATTATTTCCGAAAGGCATAAATGAAATCTCCTTAATTTATATTATTAGAATTTATAAGAGCTGAACGGTTTTAATGCTACCAGCAAATATTATACATTTATTTTTATCCGGGCGCCAACATGCCCCCCCGGAGATTGAAATATACCTGTTACCCATCATCTCTTAAGGTTAATCTCCAGGTTAAATCCCACAGCCCTGGCATATTCCATCAAAGTAAAAAGATTGGGCAGATGCCTGGCGTTAGGACTCTCAAGGCGGGAGATATTGCTTTTTTTGGTGTGAAGCATTGTAGCCAGGTCTTCCTGGGTGAGATTGGATTCGAGCCTTGCTTTTATCATCTGTTTTTTAAGCTCGAAAACAGGTCTTAACGACTCGTATTCCTCCCTCACGCCCTTCTTTTTTAGGGCCTCTTTTTTAAATTCTTCAAAAGCCGGTCTGTTTATTTTTTGAGCTTCGCTGAACTTTGTTTTCATTGTCAATCTCCTTTTTGCGCTTAAGCGCTATTTCTAATTCTTTTTTAGGTGTTTTTTGCGTCTTTTTTACAAACGAATGAAGGATAACTATGCTGTCCTTGCTTGCATAACAAAACAGGCTCCACCCTATTCCCTCTTTCCCTTTTGCCCTTACCTCAAAAAGCCCGTCCCCGAAAGAA
>JAKAPT010000079.1 GCA_021806885.1 bacterium
CCTTCGAACTCTCTCCCTAATTCAAGCCTGACGACGTTGAATTCCGAACGGGCGTAGAGCCGCTCTTGCAGGCGGGGGCTTATTACGTCATATGGCGGACAGACGACATCGGCTATGTTTACGAGCCCTCCATTATAAACATACGGCCTGAAAGGCAAAACATCAGCCCCTGCTTTTTTCGCGTTCATTTAAAACCCCTTCTTAATTAATTGGAAATTTCTAATTACGAAAAGCCTGCAGTTTTTGCGCGACACTCCCGAAGACACAAGAGCCCCGCTCTTGTAAGCGTCTGCCTGCGTATGCTACGGGATAGTTATTGCTTTTGTTTATAAAATCTGCTTTGAGCCCGGCGTCGCGTAGGAATGAAGCCCCGGTATGACGAGGTCAACGCCAAGGTAACAGAAAATGACAACGGCAAAACCGATTATGGCGATCCACGCAAGCCTTTTCCCGCCCCATCCCCTCGCGAACCTCGCGTGAACGAATAAAATATAGGTAATCCACGTAATAAGCGACCATGTTTCCTTAGGGTCCCAGCTCCAGTATCCTCCCCACGCGTTGTCGGCCCACGCCGCGCCTATTATTATTCCAGCGGTAAGAAAGACAAGCCCGAAGACGACAATCTTGTATATCGCCTCTTCGATAACGGAAATTTCGGGAAGAAGAGACAGGAACCTCCCCGTCTTCTTGCCCGGAACGCTTTCTTTCCTGTTTTTGATAAGATACAGTATGCCAAGCCCGAATGCCGTTCCGAAAGCGCCGTAGGCAATGAAAAGGGTTATTATGTGGTATATCAGGTAGCTGCTTTGAAGGGCGGGCATCGTCGGTTCTATCGTGCTCGGAGCAAGCGGTGAAAAAGAAGCGAACCCCAGCGCCGCGGCGGCGGTAAGCGTAATTATGAACCCCAGGGCGTCGAAATCGTAAAATATTCTTACAAGGACGAAACCGGCTATAATGACGTAGGCAAAAAACACGAGGGAATCATATAAATCCACGAACGGCGGGGTGTGAATGCCGATATGGTAGGAATACGTCCATCTTAAGACAAAGGCAAAGGTCTGAAGCAGAAGCCCCGCCGCCAGGACAAAAAACGAAGCCCTGGACAACCGTTTATCCCCGGTGAATAAAAATATAAAATATCCTATGAACGGTAGAACGACGAAAACCAGGGATATCGTGAAAAAAATCGCTCCGTCCAGAAAGTAGGCGTTAGAACCGGCTATCGTATTCATTTGGAATTTAATTCCCTCTTTATCCGTTCGATTTTATCGTTAAAATTTTTATAGAACATGGCAAATTTCTTGCGGGGAAGCCCGATTATTTCAATAAGGCTTCCCTTCCCTTTCTCCCCGGGGGAGAGCCTGACCCAGTATCGGGACTGGTTGAAGAAAAACGAGAAAAACAGGGCCAAAACGAGCATAATGGAGCCTGTCCATATTACCGCCGTGTAGGAATTCCTGGTTATCTCTATCCCGCTGTAATAATAATGTTTTATTCCGCTGTAAACAAAACCCGTATTCTTATACTTGGTATATATGAAGGGAATTTCCTTGCCCCCGCGCGCGTAAGAGCCTAAATTGAAAAAGAGCTCTTTAGACGCGTCCGAGGGTTTATTGCCGGGGTCTTTGTAAACGGCTATCAAAAAAGGTATCTGGTTGCCGGAGGCATGGGGGAGGGGTATGAGCCTTAAATAAGAGCCGTTATAATTATATAATTTATAAGGCTCCATTGAAATTAACCCCTGGGCCTTGTCGTTTACGAGGTTGAAGGTCATAAACTTTATGGCGTCCGGCCTATAATGCCCGTAGCTTGCCTGGTACATTGTTATACCCTTGTAAGTCAGGGGCTGGTTTACTTTTATATCCTTAGTGAGGACGCTTATATGATTTTTATTCAATATGGAAATCCTGCTCACGTATGACTTCACTATGCCGTCGGGATAATAAACCGTCCGGTATTTATCAAGCCTGAGGGAAAAAGGGAGTTTTACCGGTTTATTGTTTTGCAGGAGATATGAAAAGTTAGTCAGCTGCCCTTCCTTGAGGTTCGCATAGGACCTGAAGCCGTAAACAAAGTTGAGAATCACCCCGGCAAGGATAACTATCACGCTTGCGTGCGCGATATAGGGGGCCATGCGAAAAATGGAATTTTTGGCAAAATAAAGCTCTTTCGGCCCGCCCGGAGTTCCGGTTTCCCTCAGGGGTTTTCCAAAAGCCGTTTCAATAGAGCTTTGCGCGTCTTCGTTATTTTTCTTAGTGTTCAGAGTTGAATAGGCGGCCTTAGGATTTTTCCTTTCAAGGATGACGGAAAAATACGGAAAGGGGCCGAACACGGTTTTAAACGCCCTGGGAAAAGTGTTTGCCGAGGAAACTACAAGATTTACGACAAGAAGGGACGAAAGGGTTATAAAGTACCATGAGCCGAATATGTTAAGAAAACCCAGCCAGTAGAAAACCTCGAACAACAGGCCGTGTCCGAATATCTTGGCGTACTGGGACATGGGCTCGCCCTGGTTTATAAGCGTGCCGACCACCGACAGGGAGGCCAGGGCTATAAGTAAAAATATGGCTAATTTTACCGAGGAAAAAAATTTATTAAGCTTTGAAAACATGAAAGACATTTTAATAAATTATTAGATTTTTGTAAAGTAAAAACGTTTAACAAAATATTGACAAATTTCCAAAATATTGTTTAAATAAATTATTAGCACTCGATTAGTTCAAGTGCTAATCACGGGAAAGATAAATAAAATAATATGATAAGCGAATACGAGGAATATCTTGGCGAGAGGGAGAGAGAGGTCCTTCTTGCCATAATAGAGGGCTACCTTGAAACCGCGAGCCCCATCGGCTCTAAATACGTCTGCGAGAATTACCGCCTGGACTTAAGTCCGGCTTCCATAAGAAAAATCATGGCATCGCTTGAGGAGGAAGGGCTGATTTACCAGCCTCATTCCTCCGCCGGAAGGATACCCACGGCCGGGGGATACAAGTTTTACATAAAAAGCCTTATAAGGCTCGAAAAGATATCGAGAAAACAAAAGGAGATGATAAAAAGCGGCCTCAATACCGGAAACCGGAACATAGAAAATATAATGTCGCAGGTGTCCAGGTCGCTTTCAAATCTTTCGCATTACACGGGCGTCGTCCTCGCGCCGGACAGCCTTGGGGGAAACCTCCTTCGCGTCGAGTTTATAAGGATAAAACCAAAAAACATACTGGTCATCTTTATTTTCGAAAACGGCCTCGCGGAAAACAGGCTTGTAGTTTTCGACAAGGATATCTCGGAGGGAGAGATTAACGTCCTTTCCGGAAGAATTAACGAAACAATAGGAAATTACGTCTGCGGGATAGACGAGCTTAAAATAATATTGAGGGGCCAGATAGAACGCCACATGGAAAGTTTTTCCAGGATACTTGAAGACACGTTCAGGGATATGGCCGCGGAAAACGAAATAGGCTCTGACGAGAGGCTCTTCGTAGGGCCCGAGACGTTCATTTTCAACGAAATGGAATTTTCCCGCAGCGAGCGGATAAAGCACCTGATAAGGGCGATGGACGACAAAAAAACGATAATAAGGCTCCTGGGACTCGCGAGGGAATCCAGGACAAAGCGGATATTTATCGGGTCGGACTCGGAATGGTCCGAGATAAACGGCCTTTCTCTTGTTACGGCGCCATATCACAGCAAAAACGGATTAATAAACGGTTCCATAGGAATAATCGGGCCGTCGCGGATGAACTATTCCCAGGTAATCCCGATAATAGATTTCATGGCCGGATTCCTGTGCGAAATAATTTAAAAACAAAATATAAAGGGGACAA
>JAKAPT010000028.1 GCA_021806885.1 bacterium
TGCGTCGTGGACGATGCCCACGCGACGGGGACTATAGGAAAAAGTGGCGGGGGAAGCCTCGATCACCACGGCCTGGGAAATGCCCAGGGAAGAAGGCCAGACATAATAATAGGAACCCTCGGCAAGGCCCTTGCCTCCCATGGCGCCTTTGTCCTCTCACGCAAATCAATAATAGATTATTTAATTAATTTCAGCAGGGCCTTTATTTTTTCGACGGGCCTTCCATCTTCCGCCGCGGCGGCGTCCATTCAGGCAATCCGCATAATCGGAAAAAACCCTTCCCTCGTAGGGAAACTCCAAAAGAACTCCGCAAGAGCAAGGGAATTGATAAAAAACGCGGGTTTCGATACTTTAAAGTCCTCCACCCAGATAATACCCATACTCATAGGGGATGAAAAAAAGGCTCTCGCGGCTGAAAAGATGCTTCTCAATGAGGGAATATATTTAAAGGCGATCCGGTATCCTTCCGTTGCGAAGGGAAAAGCGAGGCTCAGGCTTGCCGTGAATAATGCCGTAAACCAAAAAAATATGGAAGAGGCAATTAATAGAATTGCAACGGTCATAAAAGGTATTTGAAAAATGGAAAACATGGCGCCATATAATTATGAAAAGGTATATTCGGTTTCAGAATTTACCCGCATACTAAAAACTTTTGTGGAATATAGTTTTTATATCGTAAGGTTAAGGGGGGAAATTTCGTCATTAAAAATCACATACGCTAACGCGTATTATTTCGACTTAAAAGACGAGGGGGCCAAGATTAGATGCATTATATTCAAGAAGGATATTTCAAGAGTCAAATTCGAAATCAAAGACGGTTTATCGGTAATAATTTATGGAAGAATAAGCATATATGAAGCAAGGGGGGATTACAGCGTCATCGTTAACGAAATGGAGCCCTTCGGTTACGGGGAGCTTTTTCTCTTATTCGAAAAGCTCAAGGAAAAACTTGAAAAAGAAGGGCTTTTCGATGAATCGCGTAAACGCGCAATCCCCTTCCTTCCCGAAACCATAGGCATCGTAACTTCTAAAAGCGGGGCGGTATTCCATGACATGCTTAAGATTATATACAAAAGATTTGAGAATATTCATGTTATCTTCGCCAATGCTTCGGTGCAAGGCGAAAAAGCCCCGCAGGAAATAGCAAAAGCGATAGAAAATCTTAATGCCTACGGCAAAACTACAAAAAAAATTGACGTTATCATAGTCGGCAGGGGCGGGGGAAGCCTCGAGGATTTATGGGCATTTAACGAAGAAATCACGGCAAGGGCCATATATAATTCAGATATCCCGGTTATAAGCGCGGTCGGCCACGAACCGGACATAACCATTGCCGATTATGTTGCCGACAGGAGGGCGTCAACCCCGTCAAACGCCGCAGAGATCGTGGTTCCCGTGAAATCAGAGCTATTGAGGGAGATAAGGAATTTAAGAGAGCGGCTTAATATAGCAAAGGCTATTTCCAATAAAAGAAGCTTATTTATAAGTTTTCACAGGCGTCTTGAGATATCGACGCCTTTAAGGATGATATATGACAGAAGAATAAAAATCGATGAAACGGGTTACAAATTAAGAAAAAATACCCTTGGCTGGTTTGAAACCCTCAGAAACACGATAACCTTTCTGGATAAAAGACTTACCTTGAGAAGCCCAAACCAGATAATAAACCAAAAAAGGACCCTTGCCTCATCTTTTTTAAAAACAATGGATAAATCAATCTCTATTTTTTTAAAAAACAAAAAGGAAAGGGTTAAGTCAGAATCTTTGCTTCTAAACTCGTTCAATCCCTATAACGTGTTAAAAAGAGGGTACGGCATTGTTTTTTCGGGGGAAAGAAAGGTTATTTCATCCGCGTCGGCGGTTAATTCGGGGGATAAGATAAAAATAAGGTTAAAGGACGGGGCTATTGCCGCGGCCGTGACGGGAACCGAGGAAATACCCTAAAACAAAGCGGAGGAGGAAACTAATTTCAGCGGGAACTCCCAATAAAAAGGCGGATAGCGCCACCTTCTGTAACGCGCTATCCGCCTTAAGAATTGTTCTTCTTATTACGGCATGAGGTTGGCAATGGAATGGGCCATCTGCTGTTTAAGCAGGGGCTCAGCCGAAGCAAAATTAAGATTAAGGGCCGCGGCCTCCGATACTATCCTGTCCCTGTAGATAGCCCAATTCCTGGTACCCGCGTTATAAGTGGTTTCAGTGCTTGCGGTTCCCTGGCTCGCGTAAGTAGAGTTAGTGGTATATGTCCCCGGATGCCTTTCTTCGACCTGGATATCGACGACCATCATATAGTGTTTCTGCGTAAACAATGAGCCTATTACGCCGCCGGCCAGGGCTCCTAAAGCGCCGCCCGCCACCATCGACGTGCCGGAATTGTACCTCGAACCTATAAAAGCACCCCCGAAACCGCCCGCGAGGGCGCCTGCGACGGTATAGTTATGCGACTCAAGTCCAATATAGAGAACATTGGACATAATCATGAAATGCGCCGCCGAGGGATTATTCGTTACCGTATAACCTTCCCCGGTTAACGCGGAAATAAGATTTTCCCTGAAATTAATACCGGTCGCCGTCGAGGTATTCCTGACGCTCACGTACACGACCTTTTGCGCCGGGGAAACGGGCTGTAAAAATATGCTTGAACTCATTTTTGTGCTTAAAGCGACGTTCCCTGAGGACAGGCCGCTCTGGCTTGTCGTGGGTCCGGCATTTGTGGCACATCCGGAAAGGATGAGAGCCGGTAAAAGAAAAAATAGAGCCATGATAAAGAATTTGAGTCCTCTCTTCATTTTTCCTCCGATAGAAAAGGGTTAAAATCAAAATTATAAGCGATTTAATTTAATTATATCACTTTTGATTATTAAAACAATTATTTCAAGAATTTTGCAATATTATAATTCTGGCTCTCGAGGGTCCTCGAGAAAATAATCTGCCCGGTACTGGTGGAAATATAATACAGGTATGAAGAATCAGAAGGATTCATGGCGGCTTTTATCGCCCTTAAATCGGGATTGGATATAGGGGTGGGAGGAAGGCCGTAATTCAGATAGGTATTATAAGGCCCTTTAAGCCTTAAGTAATATGCCTTCATTTTTTTAACAGCCTTAACCTTTGAACCTTGATGCGGCGAGGTTGAATTATTATAGGGGTCGGCACCTCCGCCCGCCCTGTATTTAATCAGGTAGTGGGCGTATATTGACGTTGAATCGATATCTAATGGCATTCCTCTTTTTATCCGGTTATATATAACTGATGAAATCATTTTCATATTGCCCGGGATATTCCCGTTTGCCTCTTTTATTATCATTGAGGCTATTATCAGGTATTTATATCCAATTATGGGGTTCTTTATGTTTAATGTTTTTATCTTGAACATGAATTCGCCAACCATCTTTTTTATTACCTCGTCCGGCTTAGAATATATTTTGAAAGTATATGTGTCCGGATAGAGAAAACCTTCGGCGCTTTGCCCGCTAGCCCCGATGCTTAAAAGAAATTTACGGTTAAAACACTCAGAAAGGAATTGCCTGCCGCCGGTAACCCTGTTTTTTGAAAGAACCCGCGCGATCTGGAAAATATTAAGCCCAGGGGGAATGGTTACGGAAGCGGTGGCGACATCCCCGCTCGCGAATTTATGATAAAGCTCGGCGGGGGATTCATTAAGGGATACGAAATAGGTCCCTGCCTCTATGTACCTGGAATACCCGCTTATGAACCCTACGATATAAAATAAATAAGGATTTCTTATGGCCCCCCGCGAAGAAAGGCCTTGAACTATCTGGATAAGGGTTTCTTTTGGTTTTATGGAGAAGAGAACAGCTTTTTCCTTACGGAACGTCTGTGGAAGAAAGGAATAGGCAGTAAGGAAAAGAAGGGCGGCGGCGGGGATTATCAATTCAAGAAAAAAAATAATCCTTTTAATATTTTTATATGTCTGATAATTGACAAAATAACACATTATTTTTTATTTTTATCCAGATAGGACTGGAGTATGAGGGTTGACGCTACCGAATCTATGATCTCTTTCCTTCTCTTTCTTTTTACATTAAGATTGATAAGGCTTTTTCGAGCCTGAACAGAGGAAAATCTTTCGTCAAACGTAACAATGCCGGCAAGGAAGCCTATCTCATCCCTGAGCTCCTTGATAAATTCCTTGACTTTAAGGGAAACGGAACTCTCTCTTCCTTTAAGACCCGAAGGCACTCCGACTAAAACTACCCCGATATTTTCATCAAGTATGATTTTCTTAAGATTTTTTATTACTTCGGGTGTCCCGTTGTTTGGGATGTATTTATACGGGAAAGCTATTGTCGCGGTGTCATCGCTTAATGAAAGCCCGATCCTTTTCAAACCATAATCCACGCCTATAACTTTTTTGCCTGACATATCAGGGTTTTTCAAATCCTAAATCGTTTATCATTTCAAAATCCAGGGAAGGCGTTCTTCCCCTGGTGAGCAGGTAATCTCCAAGGAGCATGCCGTTTGCACCGGCGAGCAAAGCGAGAGGCTGAAGCTGACGAAGATTTACTTCTCTTCCGCCCTGCGCGAGAATGTTTTTTCCGGGGTTTACAAACCTGAATATCGCGATCGTCTTAAGACATTCCATTGGAGTTAACATCGAAGAGTTTTCAAGGGGAGTGCCTTTGATGGGATTAAGAAAATTAACCGGAATATTGTCCACATCAAGCTCTTTAATTTCCTTAGCCATTTTTATCCTGTCAATTCTTGATTCCCCCATGCCTATGATAACGCCGCAGCAGATCTTTAGCCCCGCTTTCCTCGCGTTTTTAAGGGAAATTACGTTGTCTTCGTATTTATGGGTTGAACAGATATTCGGGAAATAATCTCTGCTGGTTTCTATGTTATGATGAAATATCTCGAGACCTGAATTCTTCAGAAAGAGAAGATCTTCATAACTCATTAGCCCTAAAGACGCGCAGGGGGTGATCCCCACCTCGTTTTTAATCCTCTTTACGGCGTTAGATATAATATTTAGCTCGACTTTTTCCTTAACGGATGTTCCGCTCGTGACAATTGAGAACTCCCTGGCCCCGTTTGCCCTGGCCCTTTTTGCCGCCTCAACAATCTCGGACTCGCTTATAAGAGGGCTCACCTTGATTTTTTCATTCTTTTTAACCTTTGAAGACTGCCCGCAAAAAGCGCAGTCCTCCGGACATATCCCTGTTTTGGCGCTTACTATGGAACAAAAATTAATCCCTTTTCCAGTCCATTTTTCCTTAACGCCGAGAGCAAGCGCGAACAATTCAAAAAGCTCCTGTCCTTCAACGTCGTATATGGAGAGAAGAAGTTCATCGGGAATATCCGAGTTCAAATCTATTAACCTCCGGATTTCCCGAGAGCATGAAATGTTATACATCTTCGTCATATCCCAGTTTGCCGAGAATATCGCTCCTTTTAAGCGCGAACATCAGTTCATCGATACTTTTGGATTCCTTCAATGCGTCCATAAAAATTTTAATAACGTTTTGATAATTGAGAATTTTTTTTCTTAAATCAAGTATAACCGAAGCGCCTTCGTCATTGACGCCAAGTTCGGTTTCTATCTCGGATATTATTTTTAACACGGAAGCAGATTCATCGTTTATAAAAAAGATACCGCCATGCTCCATCGCGGATACCTTTCCCTCTTGAATAAAAAATATCGCGGACCTGTAGCTGAGGCCTATTTCAACACAATAAGATTCAAGGTTTATGAGGCTTTCCATAACATTTAAATACCTTCCTGCTTCAATTCAAAAAATACTTTCTTAATTTTCTCGGAAATTTTGGACGGAATTTCAACGCTTACGGTAATAATTAAATCCCCCGTCTTTTTAGAGGAAATGTCCGTTGCCCCCTTTTTCGGAATCCTGAATTTGGCCCCGTTTTGCGTGCCTGGCGGAATTGTAAGCATTATTACTCCATCGATCGTGGCGACCTCGACCTTGCCCCCAAGAACAGCTTCCGTGAGCTTTATCTTTTTAATCGTATAGATATCGTTTCCCTTTCTCTCAAAAACAGGATCGTTTAGAACGGTTATTTCTATATACAAATCCCCGTTCGGGCCTCCCTCGTAACCTGGAGACCCTTTTCCGGAAGCTTTTATCTTTCCCCCGCTCCCGATTCCCTGGGGTATTTTTATCTTTATCTTCTCACCGTTTATATTAACAATCCTTTCGGTTCCCTTGACGCTTTCCACAACGGAAATCTCAAGCGAAGCCCTTAAATCCTCCCCTTTAACCGGGCCGTGTCTCCTGCCTGAACGGCTAAACAGGTCGGAAAATATATCCTCAAAATTAAACCCGGACGGCCCTCCGTCCGTTCCATAACTGTAATAGTATTCACCGCCCTGGAAAGGACCTCCGGCTCGCGCGCCGCCGCCTGCCGCCTTATAGTTGAAATAATTTGTTCCCAACTCGTCATATTCCTTTCGTTTTTTTTCATCCTTCAGGACGTCATAGGCCTCCTGGAGTTCTTTAAACCTGGTCTCAGAGGTCTTGTCGTTCGGGTTTACATCGGGATGGTATTTTCTGGCTAATTTTCTGTAGGATTTTTTGATTTCTTCAGCGGAGGCTTTTTTATCTATCCCAAGTATTTTGTAATAATCCTTATATTCCATACTGGTTATTTATATCAAAAAAACGCTAAAAATTCAATGAATCAAAATGGCTGATCGAGCCCTATGTAGAATTTTAAGCCCTGGCCGGACGTTACGTCCCCTCCAAAACCTTTCGCGACATAAAAGCTGACCATATAGGGATAAATTCCAAAAAAGAACGTTTTTAAATGAATGCCCGATGCCAGGAAACTATAAAGAGGGCCGTTATAAAAAAGGGATGGAATCGTATCCCCTATCTCTCCTGCTCCCGAAACTATCGTTCCGCTGACAGAGGTTATATCGATAACATTGTAAGGGAGATCGATATTTAAACCCCTCAGGATATTTCTTTCGTAATAACCCTCCATAAAAATAGTAAAATTATTTAAAAACGGCGTTCCCGTGGGAATACCCATCATTCCGTTTAATCCGCCGAAGCCGAAATCCAGCGATGAGGGCACCTCTCCCGTCGAAAAAGCTCCTACCCCCCTTAAGCCGAATATATTGTCCGCGTTTACCGAAAAAACCCTTTTGTAATTTAAAATGAGCTGGGTAAAATTAAAGGGGGAAAAAACGCGCGAATCAGAGATGTTATACTGGAAACCGAACGATGAACCGTACTGGGGATTTATATTGTAATCGAGGGAATTAAAATTATAGCCCATGGTAAATTCGGTAACCCTTTTATAATTGTTCGCGTTGGAGGATGTTTCGGCCGCCGGGTTAATTACCAGTATATTCGCCATGCCATAGAACGACTGAGAATATGCCTGGGATATCGGGAAAAACTCCCCCATCTGCCTCGAAAACCCCGCGCCTGCCCCTCCTCCGTAATAATTTTTGCTTATATTAAGTTGATAACTCGTACGGTAATCATATTTCTTGGTTAAGGTAAAATCCAGGTATCCTTCGGTCTTACCGCTGTTAAGATCGATATTCCCTCCGATATCGCTTAAAAAAAGACGGTAATAATCCCTCTTCTTTAATTGTAAATAACGCAATTCGCTCTTTTCGTAATACCCCCGGGACAAATCGTTGTTAAAATAATATACGCTGTCGTTAAGGGAGTGCATCCTCGGATAACCTGTAAAGAAAACATAATAGAGAGGAAATTTTGGGTAGTTTATTACGGTATTTACCCCCTGGATGAAGTTGAAATGCTTAAGAATATTCTTTATATCGGGATTTTTAAGGGAATATTTTTCCAGGAATCTTTTAAAATCCGCGTATGATAATGCCCTCAATGTTTCAGAATAATATTCGTGGTTTTTTATTAAGACCTCTTTTATTACTCTCCTATCGTTTACTATTTCAAGATAGATTAATCCCCTCGATAAATTCAACTTCTGGTATATATAAAAATAGGGCAAAACATCCCCGTATCTTTCGCTTACGATAATTGTATCGGAATAAAGCGGTGGTTTAAGCCACAGGCTTCTTTTTAAGGTTGAATAAACGATATTTATTTTTTTGGTCCTTATAAACCTATGAACGCGATATTCCTGGACAGCCCCGATTGCCTCGAAAATTTTCCTGTTCTTGTCGGAAAAGTTTCTGCCGGAAGGAGATATAAAATTTAACTCCGTTCCATTAAGCCGCATACTCGCTACACTAAATTTCTTTGCGATAACAAGGGAAATAAAATTAGTTTTTTTATCTATTTTAAGAGTGTTTTTAAATATTCTGCCGCCGGAAGCCGCTTCATAGCCCTTTAATATTTTTAGATTAATATGAAAAAATACGTCTGGGGGCGGATTGGAATGAATCTTTCCGGATATAAACGGATAAAAGGGCGCGTTTATAACAGTTTCGCCTTTAAAGCGTCCAAAATTACCGTATGCCTCCGGTATTTTTGTCGTAAATCTTATCCTGAATACATAACCGTTCTTGATGGACTTTACGGAAATTTTTTGGATATTTAAGTATCCACGGTTAAAATTATAAGGATAAAGCTGATGAAAGTTGTAATCCTTTAACCTTGCCGGTTTTTTATAAAAACTGTTGGGATAAAGGATAAGATATATTCCGGGACCAAGTTCAAGGCTTAATCCCTTGAATGTTTTTAGTCCGCCGTTATATGTTAACGGGGTGATTTCGGGGCACGCATACCTGATTATCTCTTTTCCTTTAATTAATCCCGAATCGGGATTTATCGCGGCGTTTATTGAAACAACCTGAGAACAGGCAGCCGCTCCCGGGGGCAAGACTAAAGGTAAAAGCAATAAAAAACCAAGACAATATAAAAAGTGTTCAAACAAATTCCTCAGGGAGCGCCTGGTTATAATCATATTGCTTTTCCGGTAAATTTTATTATAATTATAACGATAAACTCTGGATGAGTTAACCGTTACTTGATTATTAATATTTTATACCTAATTGATAAAAAATAAAGAAAATATGAATGAAACTTTTAAGCCAGGAGAAATTAAGGGAGTTATCTTAAAGGAAATTAAACAACACCAGGATGACAGGGGATGGCTTGGAGAGATTTTTAGAAAGGATGAATTGTCCCCCGAAATTTTCCCCGAGATGGCTTACGTTTCCCTTACCAAACCCGGTGTTAAGAGGGGGCCGCACGAACATGCGCTCCAGACAGATTATTTTGCCTTTCTCGGGCCTTCCAATTTCCTGGTTGAGCTATGGGACAACAGAAAAGACTCACGGACATTCCTTAATAAAATGGTCCTGGATCTCGGCCAGGATAGGCCCTCCATCCTGGTCGTTCCGCCTGGCGTCGTCCATGCGTACAGGAATACGGGAGGAAAGGACGGGCTTGTTTTCAACGCGGCAAACAAGCTCTATGGCGGGTGGAACAAAAAAGGAAAGGTGGACGAAATAAGGCATGAAAATGATGTTAACGGTGTATTTATTTAAGAATAAATAACCATGAAATTAATACATTCGGCCATTAGGACAAAAGACCTGCAAAAGTCGGTCGATTTCTATACGAACCTGTTCGGTTTTACGGTAAGGGAAAAGCGCCGCGTCGAAACCCACAATGTAACCCTTGTTTTCTTAAGGTCTAAAGAAACCGGTTCGGAAATAGAGATTATCGCGGAAGATAACCCGGAAAAGGCAGTCTTTAAGGAAAATGGAACTCAAAATTCCGGCTGCGGTTTTGCCCATTTTGCCTTCATAAGCGAAGATATTGACAGCGACGCGGCCCTGCTTAAACAAAAAGGGGCGTCTTTTTCGAGGGAGCCGTTCTATTCCCTGGATAAATCGATGAAAATTGCTTTTTTAAACGATCCCGACGGTATAATGATAGAACTTATCCAATTTTTAAATAAATGAACATATCGAAATCGGCCTTGATTTTTTTTTAAAAAATGATATAAAAAGATTAGTTACTTAATATCCCGGTTCCAGATTATCCATATTTTTACTTAACAAATTTAAAAAAGGAGAAACCCTTCCATGAACAAAAAAACAAAGATTGGTTTGTCAATTCTTACCTTTGCGTTTGGGGCGTCTATTATGCTCTCGGGCTGCGCCCCCAAGGTCACAAAAACCTCCAGCAGCGCGCTTCCGCCCGCCCAAAAACCCGCGCCCGCGGCCGTTACCACATCCCCGACGCCGGCAACAACAACTGCTCCGCAAGCCGCCGCTCCGTCGGAATACCCCTGGCTTGCCAATTATGATATTTCTTCCAATTTAAACAACATCCATTTCGCGTTCGATAAGTCCATGCTCACGGGCGTCGACAAGGTGATCCTTAAAAAGGACGCGATCTATCTCGAAAATAACCCCGGCGTTACCGTTCAGATACAGGGAAATTGCGACAGAAGAGGATCGGAGGCTTATAACCTTGCCCTTGGTTGGAGAAGAGCAAACGCCGCAAAGATGTTTCTCGAAGACATGGGAATTAGCTCAAGCAGGCTTAAAACGATAAGCTATGGAAAAGAAAAGCCCCTTTGCAAAGAGCATACGGAATCCTGTTACGCGATGAACAGAAACGATCATTTTGCAATTGTTTCAAAGTAAGACAAGATTTATAATCGAAAAGTAAAAAGGGGTCAGAATTTAAATCCTGACCCCTTTTTCTTAAATTCCGACACCTTTTTATCCTTGTTTAAGATGACCGTTCTTATTTATATTGTTCCCTTTTTTAAAATAAGAAAAGCTATTTTATAAGTAGCGTAAACCATTCCATCCTCGTCCATATAATTTCTGTCATATTCTCTTAAAATATTTTTTAACAGGTTGGGCTTAAGCGAATCCCTGTTTAATGGGTTTTTGGCGCCAATATTATTCATCTTCTTAAGAAGTTTAAGGGCGGAACGATCTTTTTCGACAAAATCAAAAGCCTCTTCGGCTAGTATTTTAAATCCCGCGGCGGGAATTTTATTTGAAAAAAGCGTGATTTCCGGAAAATCGAATAACCCTATATCTGAAAGAGAAGAAATTTTCCCCGCGCTTGCGAATAGCTCTTTAAGCGTTCCCTCGGCTAAAAAAGAAATAATCAATATTCCGTCTTCTTTCAGGGCAAGCCGGCACTCTTCCAAAAAACGTTCAGGGGAGGGGAGCCAGTGGAGCGTCATGTTTGAAACTATAATGTCCAATACGCCCTCCCTGAAAGGAAGATTCTCGGCATCAGCGCATACCAGGTGGGCTTTCCCGCCTGTTTTTAACCTTGCTTCTTTCAACAACCCATAGGCAAAATCGAGCCCGAAATAGTTGAATTTACCTATATTTTCATGTGCCAATATTTCATATAATTTCGCGGTCCCGCAACCGGCATCCAGGATATTTAAAAAAGGGCTTGAATTAAAATAACCGGATATCCAGGGAATAGATTTTTGAAGGGAGATGTTATGATACGAGGTATGCCTGTCATAGTTCTTCGCCCTCGAAAAATTTTTCATCACCCTTTTTTTATAAATATATTTTTTCTCTTTCATGTTTTAACCCTTTTTATTCATGTTCTAATCTTTATTTCTAAGCCCTCTTATTTTTAAGGAAAATGGAAACGACCGCCCCCGCAAGCATAAGATAGCCGAGGATGTAAAAAATATCGCCGAAAGAAGAAACCGTGGAAAGCCCTTCGACTATACTTGAAATCATGCTTGAGGAATGGGACGGGAAAGTTGTCCCTGGTCTGAAATATGACGGCGCGCTTTTAACGAGGCCCGAGTTTACAAGTCCGGTAAACTTGTGATATATGGGGGTATTATAACCGATATCCCTGGAAAACTGGTTTAAATGATAAGCCTCCCTTACCGCGAGTTCGCTTCCGATATACGCGATGCCAAATGACGCGCCAATCTGAATAGTCACAGGGATTAAACCCGATGCATCGGGTATCTGCTCCATTTTAACCGAGTTTAAGGCGGCGCTCATCACAGGGGCGTTCAAAAGCCCGATACCTATGCCTCTTACTACCTGACTGGATATTATCAGGTTTATACCAGTACCTGAAGAAATGTTGTCGAACATGAACATGGAATAGGCAAGGATAAGAAGGCCTATAACCAATGGATACTTGGGACCGATTCTGTCTGAAATCTTTCCGGAAAGAGGCGAGACGACGGCGACGGCTATGGCCGTCGGGGCCATTAATATTCCCGCGTGCATCGCGTTATAATGCAAAATGTTTTCAATAAAAAGCGGCAAAAGAAACATTGCCCCGAACATGCCGACGGCTCTTATAACATTTGTGAGAGTCGCGATTGTAAAGTTCCAGTTTTTAAAAATTGCGATGTCCAGTATAGGTGTATCGGCAAATAGCTCCGCGATAAGGAAAAAAGCAAAGGAAAACCCGGCGATAACCTCCGAAAGGACTATGACATTTGATGTCCAGCCCAATGTCTGCCCTTCGTTCAGCGAATATAAGAGGAGGCCCATAAACAGAGACATAAAAATAAAACCCGCGAAATCAAATTTTTTTACATATTTAACCAGCGGAATATCGTGAGTCAAAATTATTATGGAGCCGATAATGGAAATAATACCTATTGGTACGTTTATATAGAATATCCATCTCCAGTTCGCGTAATCCACAAGGTAACCCCCGAGCATAGGACCGACCGCGGGGGCCACCATCGCGCCGATAGACCATATTCCCATCGCCTCCCCCCTTTCCTCAGGGGGAAAAACTTCGGCAAGAAGCGTAATTCCGGTTGGGGTGAGACCGGCGCCTCCGAGCGCCTGAATAATACGGAAAAAGACCAGGTCTCCGTAAGAGGGTGATAAGCCGCAAAGGGCGGAGCCTATAACAAAGACAGTGATAGAGATAATAAACGGGATTTTTACTCCAAACTTTCTTCTGAAATACGACATCGGAAGAATCATCACGGAATATGCCATGGTATAGGCAATCATAACCCATTCTATTTGCGACACATTGGTGCTGAAATGGGACATCATCTTGGGAAGGGCAACCGTAACGATATTGACGTCCAGTATAGCCATGAAGGACGAGACGATAACGAGCGCGAGAACTATCCATTTGTAATATTTATGAGATTTTTCAACCATAGGATTGTACTTGAAAAAGATGTCCGAATTTAGATTCGGACATCATGTTTATATTGCGCGGATATGCCTTTTACAAAAAAGTCAAGCATATCGGAGGATTCGGATTTTATCATCTCAGGGGAAAGGTCCTGATTTTTGTTCATAAAATTATAAATCGCATCCGTTTTTATAAGGGCTATCAGTAAATATCCCATCCTGTCGGGATTTATATCCTTTCTGAACTCACCGGAATTGATTCCTCTTTTTATTATTTCCGACACAAAGCTAGCGTATTTTTTCCTTCGTAAATTAAAAGACTCTACAGATTTTTTCTTTAAAAATACGATGTTAATTTCGTCCAGGAAAATGCTCTTGAAAAAGAACCTGTTTTCATTGATATAGGTAAGGTTCTCATGTATCAATGCCCCTAATTTTTCAAGGGAGGAGGCTTCTTTTTCAACCCTTTTTTCTATTCTTTCGAATAACCTCTCAAACCCCCTCTTAAGAGCGCTTTCAATTAGCTCGTTTTTATCCTTAAAATAAAGATAAATCGTGCCTTTCGCTATACCCGCTTTTGCGGCTACCTTATCCATCGTGAGGGCTGAAAATCCATATTCTCCGATAAGGCTCCTCGCGGCCGAAAGGATTAAATCATGCTTGTCGGGGTTTTTATCTACATTCTCCATAATATTTATATTATAATGACTTAATAGTCATAATTCAACAAAAAATTTTCGACTTACTGATTCTGGCAAAATTCCATAATCGGTTGCCTTAACTTTTTTATCAGGAAAGAAAGGGCCAAAATGACGATTATCAGGTAAATAACGGAAAATATATCATGCGTAATTACGTTTCTTCCGTAACCTGTTCCGTAAATAATCAAGTTCGTAAAGATAAGGACGGGGAAAGACCACATCAATATCCATCCCTCGTTAAAATGAAAACAGTAAGCCTCTTTTC
The DNA here is from genome assembly GCA_021806885.1 of bacterium. GTDB lineage: Bacteria > SZUA-79 > SZUA-79 > Acidulodesulfobacterales > Acidulodesulfobacteraceae > JAKAPT01. The sequence continues at coordinate 14,018 of JAKAPT010000028.1, forward strand.
CATAAAGGCCGGCGTAACCGGCAAGCACGAATCCGATTGAAACGATTAGGATTTCCTGATTTTTAAGGAAAAGGTACATAAAAGACAGGAAAATTCCGATAATAATGCATGAAAGAATGAATATTTTTATCTCTTTTCTCCATACTAACAGGAATATCCCCGATATTAACGCCCCAATGTAAAAAAGAGATATGCCTCCGAATAACCCGCTTTCATTTAAAAAAAGATAGGAAACCCAGAAAAGAAAAATCCCAAGGAAAGATATAACATAACCGGACCTGTAAATAATATCGTAAGACCTGGGGTATTTTACCGAATGACCCTGGCCGGCGCCGTTATTTTCCATTGGAAGCCCTTCCTACAATAGAAATATGCCTTCTGTTTTTATCGCCAAGGATTTTTTTCGCAATCTCTTTAAGGCTTGCCTTATCCGTGGAATTTATCTTTTTCAGGACGTGGAATTTGGAAATATACCGATTGTTATAAATCTCATTGATGGCATTATTGTTCATTATATAACTTGTAGACTCCAGACCGAGAAGAAAACCCTCGGCCACATGTTTTTTCGCGTTTGATATCTCCTCTTCTTTTATATTTCCGGAGACCAGGTCGTCCATAATATTAAAGATAAGTTTTTTTGACAGCCTTAGCCTTTTAGGAGATATCCCCGCGTAAATATACACATACCCGTCTGACCTGTGAAAAACGGCATTGGAGTAAATCGAATAAGCGAGCCCCTTGTTTTCCCTTAACTCCCTGAAAAGGCGGGAGCTCACGGATCCGCCAAGGAGGGTGTTCAAAATCTCAAGTACGTAATAATCCTTGTCTGTTTTTCTAAGTCCATCAACCCCGACTATAAAATGGGTCTGCTCCAGATCCTTTTCCTGGAGAAAATTTCCGTAAGTTTTAGATATTTCCGATGTAGCGGGGCGGGGCCTCATTTTAAACTTCCCTGGAATCGATGACATATATTTGTCTATCGATTTTACTATGTCCGGATAATTGAAATTCCCCGCAATGGATATTACGAGATTTTCAGGGGAGTAATTGGAATAATAATATTCCCTGATTTTGTCCCGGTCAAGGCCTTCCACGGTTTCCCTGGTACCAAGGATTGGCCTGCCGTAAGGGGAATCTCCATAAAAATTATTATGGAAAAGCTCCATCGCGTAGTCGTAAGGGTCGTCCTGGGCCGCAAGTATCTCCTGTAATATAACCCCTTTTTCCTTGGCCATCTCTTCTTTCGGGAAACTCGAATTAAACATGATGTCGATAAGAAGGTTCAGCGCTTTGTCGTAATTTTCAGACAAAACGCGGGTATAAAGGCAGGTAAGCTCCATTCCGGTAAAGGCGTTTAAAGCCCCTCCCATAAGGTCTATTTCTTTATTTATTACCCTGGATGTCCTTGTCTTTGTGCCCTTGAAAAGAAGGTGTTCTATGAAATGGGAAATGCCGTTTAACTCCGGAGGTTCGTAAGAACTGCCGGTTTTTACCCACAATCCTATACTTATCGAGTTAAAATATGATTTTTTTTCGGTTACAAGGGTGATTCCCGATTCTAATTCTTCTTTTATGAAATTTTTCATTACAAGACTTCTTTCCTGGAAAGCTTAATCTTGCCTGCTTTATCTATGTCTATGACCTTAACCCTTACCTCATCCCCTTCCTTAAGGACGTCCGAAACCTTCTCGACCCTTTTATTGTCTATCTGGGAGATATGCACAAGGCCGTCAGTCCCAGGAAATATTTCGACAAATGCCCCAAAGTCCATTATTTTCCGGACCTTTCCATAATATATCTTTCCGATCTCGGCCTCTTGGACGATGTCGTTTATCATGGCAGCGGCGTTATCCAGGGACTCCCTGTTGGAAGAGGAAATCGTAACCTTTCCGGAGTCGTCTATGTCGACCTTCGCGCCGGTCTTTTCGATGATTCCTTTAATCACCTTCCCTCCCGAACCAATAACTTCCCTGACCTTTTCAGGCTTTACCATCATCGTTAGTATCCTGGGCGCGTTATTGGCCAGTTCCTTACGGGGAGCGGACAGGGCCTGCAACATTATATTTAGAATATGAAGCCTTCCCTCTTTTGCCTGCATCAGCGCGTTCCTGAGGATTTCCTTCGTAACGCCTGAAATTTTTATATCCATTTGAAGGGCCGTAACGCCCTTTTCCGTTCCGGCCACTTTGAAATCCATGTCTCCAAGGTGGTCTTCGTCCCCAAGGATGTCGGAAAGTATGGCTATTTTTTCCTGTTCTTTTATCAAACCCATAGCAATACCCGCGACAGGGGCTTTAATCGGAACACCGGCATCCATTAGCGCGAGGGTTCCTCCGCAGATGGTCGCCTGGGAAGACGAGCCGTTCGACTCTAAAATCTCGGAAACAAGCCTGATGGTATATGGAAAAGCCTCGGCAGGCGGTATTACGTATCTTAAAGCCTTTTCGCCGAGAGAGCCGTGACCTATTTCCCTTCTTCCAGGAGATCTTAGCGGCGCTACTTCCCCGACGGAAAAAGGAGGAAAATTATAGTGGAGCATAAATCTTTTGGTCGACTCTTTCTCGGGAGCGTCTATAATCTGCTCATCATATTTCGTCCCAAGGGTTGTAGCCACGAGGGCCTGGGTTTCGCCCCTGGTAAAAACGGCGCTTCCATGAGCCATGGGAAGTTCCCCGACGGAACATGAGATGGGCCTAACGTCTTTCAATCCCCTTCCGTCTATTCTCACTGCTTTATCAAGTACGAGACTTCTTAATAAATTTCTTTGAATATTTTCAAATATATGGTCAATTAAAGCCTCCTGTTCCGGGTGGGATTCCTTGAGAAGCTCGTTTGCCTTCATTCTAAGTCCTTCTATGGCTTCGGCCCTTTCCTGTTTAGCCGAAATCAAAAGCATTTTCGAAAGGTCCTCGGAAACTATTTCCTTTACCCTTTCGATTAAGCCGTCGGGAAGGTTTAACCGGCCTATTTCAATCTTGTGGACGCTTCCTGTTTCCTTAAGAATAGATTCCTGAAAGTCCACGAGTTCTTTAATTTTATTATGGCCAAATTCAATCGCGGAAAGAAGCACTTCCTCGTCAAGTTCGTTAAAGCTTCCCTCAACCATGGTAACGGCATCTTTAGAGCCCGCGATTATCAGGAAGGTATCGCTGCTTTCGAGTTCTTGATAAGTCGGGTTGACGATAAAATTTCCGTTCACTCTTGCAACCCTCACGCCGGCAGTAGGCCCTTTAAAGGGAGCTTCGGAAAGCATGAGGGAGAAGGATACTCCTATCATTGCAGCCATGTCCGGGTCATTTTCATTGTCCATGGAAACAACCGTGGCAATTACCTGGGTATCAAAGAAATATCCGTCCTCGAAGAGCGGCCTTATCGGCCTGTCAAGAAACCTCGAAGTTAAAACCTCTTTCTCCGGAGGCTTTGATTCCCTTTTGAAAAATCCTCCGGGAATTTTTCCGGCGGAATAAAATTTCTCGACGTAGTTTACCGTGAGAGGTAAAAAATCCACGCCTTCCTTGATATTTTTATCTACGCATGTCGTAACAAGAACCTTTGTGTTTCCAATAGTTACCAGCAGAT
>JAKAPT010000080.1 GCA_021806885.1 bacterium
AACAAGAATAGATTATGAAAACATAAAAAATAATCTTTTTTGAATGCAGTTTATAAAAAACTGCTTAAGAATAATTTAATCTAAAAAAGTCTCGGAAGAAGGCGATGCAAAGGGATTAAAATTTCTATTGCAGGATTAAGGATATATGGTATAACATATTACATATGCAGTATAATAGTATATATAGTATAATATGAAAAAAAATAGATATTATTTCTAAAGAGGTTAGTTAAGGAGATTTTTTTATGAAAAAATCAAAATTAATAATTTTAGGGGTATTAATTCTTTTTCTTTCGATTGCGTGTCCATCTTATGTAATGGCTCAACAATTTGAAGGTTACTGGCAGGGTACGTTTGTACATTTACTAAATGTTCCAAACGTAACGGTGGAACAATTACCCGATGCAACAGATGTCGGAACGCTTTATGATTTTACTGCCATAGAGCCGCCATATTCAAATCCCCCGTTTTATTGTCTTAACGGTGAAAATCTCAATGTTTGGGAAGCGCCAAACGAATTTCCTGGTGAATTAGTTGTTCATAACGGCCTTCAAGGATCCCAATGCACTTATGGAACATGGATAATAGCTCAAGCTCCCGCTCCGATTCAGCCACAGGTTGGCGTTGGTATTGCTCCTGCCCCTACGTTTGCATTTGCAGTAGGGAGCGGGGTAAATGTTTACTACGATCCATTTCTGTCGTCATATTTATATGAATATAACGGGATTTATTTTAATTGGGTAAATAATGCGTGGGTTTACTCGCCTGTTTACAGCGGACCGTGGTATGCTATAACGCCGTATGTAGTAATTCCAACTCCGCTTCTATTTGGCCCACCCCCTCCGGTAATAGCTTATAGGCCTTATTGGTCATGGTGGTCGGTTCAAATCGGACCTTTTTATATGACGTATCACCCTCTTTGGTGGCGCAGATATGGGGCTTACACGACAAATTACAATGTTTATGTAAGGAAGGTTGTAAATAATTATTACATTACTAACAATTTTTATGCTGTCGGCAAATATCGCATGCATGCAATAATTGATCCTCGTCACGGACGTTTGATTTTTCCGCGAGGCAAACATCCATTTATAAGAAGAGGAAGGGTTATTTTTCCGCGAGGCGTTAGACGTGTAAGATATGTATTACCTCCTAAGGTTGGACATAGGTGGTTGCCATCGCGTATCCATCAAGGACCTTTGCATCCGCGTTTACCGATAGCAATTCGCAGGCACCCTGGAAGGATAGTATTGGGAGCCCATGAGAGGATACCATCGCCTGCAAGACCGATATATCATCGTCCTGTAAAGACACCTCGTCCTCCCGTGAGGATATATCATCGTCCTCCAGTAAGAACATATGGAAGGAGAAATATAAATACAGGTCATGTAGGGACATTTCATCCGCCGGTAAGGACACCTCGTCCGCCGGTAAAGAGGAAAAAGAAGAAAAATAACCATTCTTAAACGGTGTTTCCAATAATAATATAACTGCTTGATCCGGGTTAACTATCAGGATCAAGCTAATAATTTGGGTAGACGGGTACGAACATACTAAGGTTTTAAAAAGTTGCGAAGAAATATTAAATTTTTCATGGATACGCCCTTGTTCTTTTCAATTAATTCCATTCCCCCCTTTTTTGCTGTTGATGAATTTTCTTCATTTGAAAGGTAAGAGCGTATCGCTTCCTGGAGTTCAAAGGCCGTAGAGGCCTTCCTTCCGGCCCCGGTTTTTTCGATCTCTTCCGCTATTTCGGTAAAATTTTCCACGTAAGGGCCGAAAACAACGGGCTTTCCGAAAAACAGGGGCTCAAGCAGGTTATGGCCGCCCGCGTCTATCATGCTCCCCCCCACGAACGCGACATCGCAGAGATTATATATCTGCCCCAGTTCCCCCATGATATCTACAAGTATGATTACTTTTTCTTCACCCTTAAAAAAGAATTCGGCCTTATTGCCGGCTTCGTAAATTTCGGAAAGCCTCAGGCATTTAATTTTTCCACCCCCGGGTTTTAGCGGGAGCTCATTTATAAGTCCCCATACGTAATTAAATCTCTCGGGATGCCTGGGGGCCAGAAAAAGCGCTATATTTTTGAAATCAGGGGTTAGGCTCAGGAATATATCCAGGATTATTTTTTCCTCTCCTTCATGGGTGCTTCCCGCCGTAATCACCTTAAAACCTGATGATAATATATTCCATAATCCGGAGATTTTTCCCGGCTCCTGCCGGTCAAACGGGAGGCTTGAATCGAATTTCATGTTACCCGTAGCGTGCAAATTTTCGGAATTAAAACCCAGGGCCAGAAATTTTTCGCAATATGAGGATGAAATGCAAAGAACAAGATTGATCGAAGAAAAAACATACCTGAAGAAAAAAAGAAACGCTTTATAGTTTGAAAAAGATTTTTCCGAAACCCTTGCGTTTATGATTGTAATTTTAGCCTCTTCTTTGTTAAGCATGTTAAACAGGTTCGGCCATATTTCCGTTTCAATGCATATAAACAAAGAGGGGTTAATAATGCTTATGGCTTTTTTTACGGAAAAATAAAAATCGTAAGGGAAATATATCGCATTAACCCTGCCTTCATAATTTTCACAAAATTTCTTCGCGTAGTTAAATCCCGTTTTAGTGGTAGCCGAAACATAGACGGGGGTTTTTGCTTCTTCCAGCAGCTTCAGTATAAACTCGGACGCGGCCATTTGCTCCCCGAGCGAAACCGCGTGAATCCAGATACCCTTTTTGCCAGCCCCGCGAGAAATATCTTCCTTAAAAAATGGAAAAAGTTTTTCGAAAAAACCGGCGGCCTTCTTGTCCTTTATAATAGACAAAAACAGCATAAAAACGAAAAAGAAAGGAAGAAATATAAAAAGCAGGGCGTTATAGGCGGCGAACAGAAATTTTTTCATTGGAAGGATAAAAATGCTAATTTCCCATCTGTTTTAAAAGAAGATTTTTATAAATTCCCTCAACGCTTATTAATTCATCATGGGCGCCTCTTTCTACCACCCTGCCTTTTTCAAGAACGCAGATCACGTCTGCTTTCTTAACCGTGGAAAGCCTGTGGGCAATAACAAACACAATTTTTCCTGTTACAAGGCCGTGAGGGTCGCCGGGCGTTCCAAAAAGGGCCTGCTGGATCATCTTTTCCGACCCGCTATCCAGCGAAGAGGTGGCTTCATCGAGGATAAGAACGGGCGCGTTCTTTAAAAAGGCCCTTGCAATCAATATTCTTTGTTTTTCCCCGCCCGACAACCTTAAACCGGCTTCGTCGACGACAGTATCGTAGCCGTCTTTAAGCCCCATGATAAAATCGTGGGCATAGGCCGATTTGGCGGCTTTTATTATGGCCTCGTCGGTTTTTTCAAAACTCCCGTAAGATATGTTGAACTTGATTGATTCATTGAAAAGGACGACCTGCTGGGAAACATAAGAAATGTTATCCCTTAAATCCTTCAGTCCAAAATCATTAATATTTATGCCATTTATTAATATTTTCCCGGAATCCGGATAATAAAATCTTGGAATCATGAGGGATAGCGTGGATTTTCCGGCGCCGGAATGACCGACTAAGGCGATTATTCCCCCCTTTTGCGCTTCGATATTTATATCCTCGAGCGCGTAGGACTCGCCGGCATTGTATCTGAAACAAAGACTTTCTACCGTAAGGGTGTCAACGTTTTCGGGAAACGGGGTTTTTCCCTTATCTTCTTCCGGCGGGGAATCGATTACCTCGAAAATCCTATTTCCCGCGGCAATTAGATCGG
>JAKAPT010000029.1 GCA_021806885.1 bacterium
AATGCCGGTACGGCGTTTGCCTTTTTGGGCGTCATGGAAAACGACGCTGCCAGGACAAACACGGCGATAAGCGTTAAAATTAATTTCTTTCTCATAACTTTCCTCTCTCTTAAAAGTTAATGTAAAGTTTAGCTTAAGCTTAAAAAATTAAAAATGAAAACCAAAACAAACTGTAAGTCGTTGCTAATTCTTCTCCTTTCACCTCCTTAAGTGTATTATTGAATTTTATTTACTAAATTCTCAATGAACGTTAAAAATATATCGGCTGCCGCGCGCCATTACTTGACAAGCTTCAAACCCCCTAAATGACGGATGAGGACCTGGGTCCGATATCATTAGTATTTTATACAATTATAAAAAAGGTTTGTCAATACTTTTTTTATAAAAATTTCTTCACGCGGAACCTATTTCTTTTTAATATAGACTATGTATTCAGGCAGGTTGATTTCGTAGGATAAAAACTCGTGCCCCTTCATTCTGCAGAAGCCCTTCATGTCTTCTATAACACCGCCGTCGGAGGAGATGACCTTGAGGATGGAGCCCTCCGGGATTTTCTTCATCTCGTCTTTTGTCTTTATAATCGGCAGCGGGCAGGCAAGCCCGAACGTGTCTAGTTCGTAGTCATAATGCTCAGGCATAATTTTCTCGTCTCCTTTTTTAAATTCTCAAGACTGTTCCAGGAGGTCGTGCTCGTCCTCGTCGTGCCCGGGGGTTTCCACCTTTCCGACAGGGCCTTTTCCCTCTTTGCGGGATTTATAGTCCTGGATCGCAAGGTGAAGCGCGTCTGCGGCAAGGTTCGAACAGTGCATCTTTACGGGCGGAAGACCGTCCAGGGCCTCGGCTACGGTCGAGTTGGAAATCCTTTCGGCCTCCTCGAGGGATTTTCCCTTGATAAGCTCGGTGACCATCGAACTTGTGGCTATGGCCGCGCCGCAGCCAAAGGTTTTAAATTTTACGTCCTCTATCTTGTCGTCCTTAACTTTTATGTAGATTTTCATTATATCGCCGCAGGTCGGGTTTCCGAGTTCCCCAACCCCGTCGGCATCGGGGATTTCCCCGACGTTTCTCGGATTTTGAAAGTGATCCATGACTTTTTCGGAATATACAGGCATTGTTCATCTCCTCCTATATAATTAATATAATTTAATTTATTAAAGCCCTTCCCCGCGCCTTTTTGCCTCTTCATACAGCGGGGACATCTCCCTCAGCTTCTTCACTACCCCGGGAAGCCGGTCCGCGAAATAGCGCGCGTCCTCGAGCGTGTTATCCTCGCCCAGGGTTATGAGCAAAGAGCCCTGCGCAAGCGCCGGGTCCACGCCTATCGCGTTAAGAACGTGAGAGGATTTTAATATCTTGGACGTGCAGGCGGAGCCGCTCGCCACCATAATTCCGTTATTGTTAAGCCACATAAGCATCCCCTCACCCTCTATGTAGCGCACGACGAAATTTAAATTGTTCGGGACGCGGTTTTCGGGATGTCCGTTAAGGTAAACCTCGTCGAGCCCTCCTAAAACGCCTCTTATAATCTCGCTTTGAATCGGCTTAAGATGGGCCGTCCTTTCTTTCAGTTCCCTCTTCGCTATCTCGCAAGCGACGCCGGCGCCCACTATTGCAGGGACGTTTTCGGTTCCGGCCCTCCTTCCGAATTCCTGTATGCCGCCGTCTATCAGGGGCATTATTCGCACCCCCTTTTTAAGGTAAAAAAGGCCGGTCCCTTTGGGTCCGTAAAACCTGTGAGGGGCGGCCGAGAGCATGTCAACCCCGAGGTCTTTAACATCGGTTTCTATAAAACCGCACGAAGCGTTCGCGTCCGTATGGACGTATGCCAGGGAGTTTTCATGGACAACCCTGGAAATCTCTTTTATGTCTTCTATAGTGCCGATTTCGTTCGAGGCATGGGTTACGCTTACAAGGACGGTATCTTTCCTTAGGGCGGCCTTTACGTCGGCAGGGTCGACCGAACCATACTTGTCCACGGGCACCTCCGTAAACTCGAAGCCGAGCCTCGCGAGGGATTTTAGCGCGTTTAAAATACTGAAGTGCTCTATTTTAGAAACTACCAGGTGCCTGCCCTTATCCATGCGGGCAAGAGCCGTTCCCTTAAGGGCAAGGTTGTTAGATTCGGAGCCGCAGGAGGTGAAGATTACCTCCCCGCTCGACGCGTTAAGAAGCTCCCCCGCCTGAAGGCGGGCCTTAGACAGCGCCTCCCTCGGCTCGTCCCCAAGGGCGTGGATACTCTGGGGATTGCCGTATTCCTCGATAAAAAATCTCTCCATGGCGTCTTTGACCTCGGGCCTCATTTTCGTGGCCGCGAAATGGTCGAAATTTATTATTTTCAATTTAAGTCCCCCTTTTAAACCATACCGGATTTTATAATATAAATGCCGTTTCCAGACCCCGTCAATTCCTTGCTTAAACAAATAAAACCTTCGGGCTTTATAATTAAGTAAAACATACTTTACTAATTTAGTCAAGTATTACGGTAAAAAAAAATTTACCCCAAAGAAGAAGAAGATGATGATGATGAGGAGGAGGAGGAGGAGGAGGAGGAGGAGGAAAATGGGGCGGAATAGAAAGAAAGCGATTATCGATTATAACGAGGAAAAAGAGGGTTGAAATTCAAAAAGAAAAGGGGGCAGGATTTAATCCTGCCCCTTTTCAGGTTGTGCCTTTTTCCGCAATATTATTACTTCAGGGAATTCAAATACGACGCAAGTTCAAGAAGTTCTTTTTTAGAAAGCATCGAATGGTCCGGCATTATCGCCATGTAGGATTTTCCGTCAACGGTTATTGACGAACCGGCCTTGAAATTCTTTTCCGGGGCGGCTATCTGGTCTTCAAGCCACTGTATCGAGTGATTTCTGGCTCCCTCTTTAGTAAGGTCGGGTCCGATGGTTCCACCCTTCGCCCCGATTTTATGGCACGCGAGGCAATCTATGCCGCTTTTGTGCGAATTTATGAGCTGCTTGCCCAGCTGGGCGGCGGAAAGTTTCATGGGGGCGTTGATTGCGCGAACGGCAATGTAGCCCACTACGATGACCGCGATGATAAAAATAGTCGTTAAAATCTTTTTCATAAAATAATAACCCCCCTTAAAAATATAATTATAAATTGACTGATATATATAATATAAAAAGGGGTCAGAATTCAAATTCTGACCCCTTTTTTAGTTTAATAATCGAACTTTAACAGCGACGTGGCGGTGAAAGGACTGATTTTTTCGCGCCCGTTAAGGAAAGAAAGCTCGGCAAGAAAAGCAAGGTCCACGACGTCCGCCCCAAAGCCCCCGACAAGTTTTATAGTCGCGAGCGCCGTTCCCCCGGTCGCAAGGACATCGTCCGCTATTACTACCCTGTCACCCTTTTTTAACGCGTCCTTATGTATCTCAAGAGTCGCGCTTCCGTATTCGAGGTCGTAGTCGAGAGAAGTGCACTCGTACGGGAGCTTCCCCGGTTTCCTGACGAGTATGACGCCCGCGCCGAGCCTGAGCGCCATGGCGGAGCCCACGACAAACCCCCTTGCCTCCACGCAGACCACGTAGTTTATATTCTCGTTAATATATTTGTTGGAAAGGCTGTCAATCGAGTAGGCGAACGCCTTCGGGTCAGAAAGAAGCGGGGTTATGTCCTTGAAATTTATTCCTTTTTTGGGAAAATCCGGGATTTCCCTGACAAATCCCTTCAGGCCCGTGATTGAATCCACGCCCTTAAACATGGAGCCGGAGCATGTTCCTGATACTGCTTCCATGACCTCCCCCTGATTTTGTTATTATTTAAGATATATAATTTAAATTTTTCTAATATAGTATAATCGAAGCATTAAATCAATTATTTTTTTCTTTCAATAAAATCCCAGGCGAAGCGCGATGACCCTGAAAAAGGCCTCGAGAATTATGGATTTTGACATCTTCGAACTGCCCCTTGTCCTTTCGTAAAATATTATCGGGCACTCGGCAAACCCGCAGCAAGCCTCCTTCACCATACGGAATTTCATCTCTATCTGGAAGGCGTAGCCTCTGGATTTTATTTTACCTAAATTTATTTTCTTAAGGCACCGCGCGTCATACATGTTGAAGCCGCCGGTCAAATCGGTTATTTTCACGCCGGTTACGAGACGGGCGTAAATGTTGGCGAAATAAGAGATAAAAAGCCTCTTCATGCTCCAGTTTATAACCCTTACGCCGTCCTTATACCTTGAGCCGGATATCAATCCCGGAACAGGCGGCCCCGAATCCGTTTTACCGCGCGTTGATTTTATAAAATTTATTATTTCAACGGGGTCGTGCGAAAAATCGCAGTCCATGGTTATAACATAATCGAAATCTTTTTCTATAGCGAACCTGAAGGCGGAGGCATAGGCCGTGCCGAGCCCGAGCTTTTTTTCCCTCGCTATTAAAAAGACGTCGGCGGGGGGAGCGCCCTTAGAATTATATTTTCCGCTGTAATAACCGCCGGAACCGGAGAATCCCTCCATCGCGGATTTTATTATGTCCCTTGTCCCGTCCGGTGAATTATCGTCGATTATGACAAGGCTTACGGCGGCCCCGGATTTCTTTATTTCTTCGTTTCCGTTAAGCCCAAGGACCGTTTCCATCATGCGGGCCACGTTGTCTTTTTCGTTATAGGTGGGAATCGCCACGAGAATTCTCAATCAGTACATCCTCTTTTTTGCTTTCATATCCCTTACCGCCTCTTTCGCTTTGAAGCCCTTCATGAGATATAGATAATATACCCTTATGGGCCTGAACTCAATATAAATGTCCAGGTTTCCGATTTTTTTTATGGATTTAAAATAATTTTTGTATGCCTTCGCGGGATTAATCATGTATTTGTCGTCCATGATAAAAAGGGCGTCCCTGCCGTTTATTTTGTTAAGGTTCTGCCAGAGGTCATACTGGTTTAAAAAAATTGAGACGTTATAAATATTCCGCGCGGGCCTGTATCCGCCGTAAAAATCAAGCTCGTCCGCTATCGAATACTGGTGGGTCATAAGAAAGAGCGAAGGATACATAAACCTATACCCTTCATAGACAATCTTTATATATTTCGCCCCATTGTTCCATCCGAAAAGGTCGTTCGCGATGCTTGCCGTGGCGGCCTTTCCATGAATATATGGAATAACCTCGAATATCCCTCCGCTGTGGGCGGCCTTCCGGGCGTCTATGTATTTTATTATCCTCCCCACGGGAACGGAATTGTAATACACCTGGTTATAAATAATGAAACTCAGGAAAAAGCCGGAAAAGACGGCAAAATATAAATAATACCTGCCAAGGCGGGCTACCGCGCCTTTCGCCGAAACAACCCTGTCCGCAATAAGTCCCATGAGCGGAAACGCCGCAAGATAGCCTATATCCGGCCAGTGAACCAGCGTCCTGTGGGAGTAGCCGTTTAAGATAAAGAAAAGGAGTATCGGAACGGACATAAATAGCGAGTATAAAACGGACCCTTTTTCAATTTCCTTGCCGAAGGGATAGGAAATACGGCGGGAGACAATTATACCGGCTCCTACAAAAGAGGCGATAAGAAAAATGTAAACAAAAGGCGTGATGACCAGGACCTGCCCGAAAAACCCCTGCAAAAAAAGTATTAAGCCCGGTTTTGGATGCGAAAACCCGTGGGACAGTTGGAATCGGAAGGATATGAAATTATGGACGGCGTTCCAAAAGATCACGGGAGAAAAGACAAGAAGGGCTACCGAGAGGGACATGTAAGGATAGGCGGACTTGAGGAAATGCCGGTTTTTGCCGGAAACAAGGAGATATAAAAGGCCCGCCGCCGGCAAGAGGGCCGCGGTATATTTACTCAAAAAGGCAAGGCCGAGGAAAAGGCCGGTTAAGAGCCAGGACAGGATGCTCCCTTTCTCCACCCCTTTATAAAAAAATATCAGGAAACACAGGGAGAAGAATAAAAGCGGGGCATCCGGGAGCGCCATTACCGAAAGAACCATTCCAAATATTACGGCGGACAGGAAGAAAAGGAACGCGAAAAACCCCGCCCTCTTGTTTTTAAAAAGCAAAAAAGAGAAATAGTAAATTAAAAACCCATCGAAAAAAGCAAAGATCACGGAAGGCAGGCGCACGGAAAGCGTGCTCTTCCCGAAAAGAAACACAAAAAAAAGTATCAGGTAAGAGACTAAGGGGGCGTCGTCGAGATAGCCTGCCGACGGCCTTAGCGACCAAGCGTAATAGTGCGCCTCGTCGTTTCCAAGGCCTAGCGTGGAGGCAAGGTGAACGCGGATAACCAGGGCAAGAACGGATAATACAAAAATAAATAATTCATATTTATATTTTCCGCACCATGACCTCAAAGAATCCACCATCTAATATTAACCAGACTTTTTAATAAAAAAAATTAAAAATAAATCGACACGCCAAAATTCACGGGAATACCTTTAATTTACCTATTTTTTAATATTTGCTCCATTACGGAATTGAATCTTTTATCCAGTTCCAGTGACGCGTCGACGGTTATGACCGGATAGAGTTCAGAATCCGGTTCCTCAAATTCCCTTTTCTGTTTCAGGTAAACCGCCTCCCCGGCCTCCGAGAAATCAATGTCCTTTCCTTTTTTTAATCTGGAGCCCTCTTGCCGTTTTCTGAGCCTTTCGATTATAACTTCTTCTTTTCCCGGAGGTATTTTAGAATAAACGACTATTAAATTAATGCCTGCCGCGCCGGTTTTTTCAAGGAAAGAACCGATAAACGATTTTAACAGGTCTTTTCTCAGGAACGTCCCGTCGAATATGACCGGCTCCCCTTTTAAAAACCTATTGCCCCCCTCTTCGAGCATCGCCGAATAAACACTTTCATTTGCCTCCCTGCCGTATTTAACATCCGTTGGCGTCCCGCCTAAGATTTTATGCCTTATTTCATCGGTCCTTAAATGGGCCGCGTATAAATAAGAGGCCATGAGTTCCGAGAGGCTCGACTTTCCGCTTCCAGAAAGTCCAACGTTAACGATTACCGGTGGATTTTTTATAATATTAACATAAAACAGGGCTAAATTTAAATAATTAACCGCGCCGGAGGCGGAGCCGGAAAGAAGGGAAATCTTCGTCCTCACCACCGAGCGGTAAGCCTTGAAAAAAGGCATAATAAGCGGTTCAAAGGCCTTGAAGGGCTTGATATATTTTACATGATTAAAAAACCCTTCATAGAAGGAAAAAAATTGAAGAGATTCATAAAAAAAACCGTTTTTCTCGAAATCCATGAGGAGAAAGGCAACATCAAGGAATATGTCCTGAAACCTGAACATGTCGTTAAATTCTATGCGGTCCGTCAGGCATACGTTTCCGTATTCCGCCTTTCCCGTAACGGCTATCTGCTCCATTCTTAAATCGCCGTGGCAGTCCCTGACGAGGCCCGCCGCCGCCCTTTCCCGGGCAAACATGTTAAACCCGTCCGACTTGAGGACCGCGGGATAAAATTCTTCGATATATTTAAGCGTACCTAAAACCCGCTCTCCGGCTGATTCCGGAAAAAGGCCTTCGAGGGCAAGGAAGTTATCGTTCCAGTTTTCCCCGTAGACCTTTACGCTCCCGAAGCCCGTTATCCTTTTGGAGGTGTTCGCGGATTTATGAAACAGGTATATTCTTTTGGCGACGGCCGAGAGCAGTCTCGACTTTTCTCCGCGCGAATCCCCCGCTTCGAGAATACGGTCAAGAAAACTTTCCGGGGCGAGCCGCTTCATACGGACAAGGTAATCCACCACCTTTCCGCCCTTTTTTTCATTCGAGACCCAAAGGGTTTCTTTTCCGTTTTTACCTTTCCCGCGCCTGAGCTCCAGCACGTCTTTATAAACGCCTTTACATGCGCGCCTGTTAAGCGAAAGCTCTTTTAACGCAAAAAATTTCCTGCTCGTTTTCCGGGTGTAGTCTATAAACCCGAAATCAACGGGTTTTTTTTGCTTGTAGACGAATTTTTCGCCTATATAAATCCTGGAGATGTGGGTTTCAACGACTTTTATTATTTTTTCGGGGAATTTTATGGGGGTGGGCATGCAGCTTATTCTATTCTACAATCCTTGCCTGGAAGGCAAGGGCCTTAAGCTTGCTGAGAGTTTTTACCTCTATCTGCCTTATGCGCTCTTTGGTAAGCCCGAATATGGCGCCGATTTCGTTAAGGGTCCTGGGGGTTTCATAATTAAGCCCGTAGCGCAGGACGATGACCTTTCTTTCGACGTCGCTCAGTCCCATAAGCCACTTGTTCAGAAGGTTTAATATCTCTATTTTTGAAAGTATCTCGAACGGGGAGGTGCTTTCCTCATCGGCCTTTATCACGTTTGAAAGGGCGAGGTTCTGGTTATCGTCGCCACTGTCGCCGTAGGGAAGATCTATCGAATATATATTTGATATTGAACTCAATATGCTCTCGAGTTTCTTTTCCTTTATCCCCATCCTGTTCGCGACTTCGGAAATGCTGGGCTCCCTTTCGAGTTCCACGGCCGCGTCTTTCTGCACCCTCGAATACTTGAAAAGGTTTTCCGATATATGGATGGGAAGCCGTATAATCCTTCCGGAGTTCAATATACCCCTTTCAATGGACTGCCTTATCCACCATACCGCGTATGTCGAGAACCTGAAGCCCTTCTTGGGAATGAACTTGTCTACCGCCTTCATGAGACCGATGTTGCCTTCCATAATCAAATCGTCGAAGGAAAGGCCCCTTCCCAGGAATTTTTTCCCGACATTGATAACGAGGCCTAAGTTGGAATTTATCATTAAATCCCTGGCCTTTTTGTCCCCCCTGTTTGCCTTGAGGGCAAGCTTGTATTCTTCTTCCCTTGAAAGAAGCGGATATTTTTTAAGGTTTTTAAGGTAAACGCGGGATATCGAGTTATCGCTCGAAGGAGACGGGTATTCCCTTTCTTCGGAGGAAACCGAGCTGGTTTCTTCTTTTACCGGTGGCGTATCCATATTCATTAAAAAAACGGATTTTTAAAATAAATTATTTTATATCATTTAAAATCTATTAGTCAAAAGATGAGTCTATAAAATGAGCCTATTATAATACGCCGAAGCCTAAAAGTCAAATTAGTATCTTTTTTATCCTGATTAGAATCCGTTCTTGCCTATCAGCCTTACAAAATTGGCGGGGCCAATTTTTTTTGAGGACAACTTGCCGTTTTTTTTCTCCACTGAGACAATGTTTTGCCCGGAGGCGTCCTCCAGCGGCAAAACCATTATTCCCCCTTCCGCGAGCTGTTCCGAAAGGGGCGCGGGAACGCGGGGGGAGCACGCGGTCACTATTATCCTGTCGTAAGGGGCGAATTCCTTGTATCCTATCGTTCCGTCCCCCACTATGAAAACGACGTTGTGGATGCCTAAGGCCTCCGCCGTTTTTCTTGCCTTACTGGAAAGCTCCTTAATCCTTTCTATGGTATAAACCGCCGGGAAAAGGGCGGAAAGTACGGCGGCCTGATACCCTGAACCGGTCCCCACCTCCAGCACCTTTAATCCCCTGGCAGGCTTCAGTGCCACGGTCATAAGAGCTACGGTATATATGCCCGATATCGTCTGGTTGTGGCCTATAGGCAAAGGCCCGGCGATGTAACTAAAATCGTGAAGAGGCCCTTCGATAAACTTTTCCCGAGGGATGCTTCTTAAGGCGTCAAGGATTTTTTTGTCCGTAATCCCCTTGCCTGATACCTCTTTTTCGATAATCTTGTCTATCGGCCTTTTAAGATTTATCATGCTTCAGGGAAAAGTCCATGTTTTTAAGCTTATCCATGGCGTTATAATTCGTCATGTCCAAATGTATCGGGGAAATGGATATAAGGCCGGAATGAACGGCCTCGTAGTCGCTTCCTGTTATCTCCTCGAATGTTATGTTTTTCCCCCATATCCAGTAATACTTCCTTCCGCGCGGGTCGATATTTTCAACGATGTAGTCCTCGAAGTGCCGCTTTCCCTGCCTCGTTATGCGGTAGTCGAAACAATGCTCCGGCAGTTTCGTGATTATGGTCTGCGGTATGTTGACGTTTAAGAGCGTGTTGGGAAGGTGCGCTCCGTTATGAACCGCACGGGCAAGATTCCAGACAAATTCGGCTGATTTTTTAAAGGAAAGTTCGAGGTTTTCTTCAAGGGAGGGGTCTTTGGGAAGGTAGCCTCCCCCCTTGTTGACGACTAAGGAAACGGCGATGGATTTTATTCCCATGATCGCGCCTTCCATGGCGGCGGACACAGTGCCGGAATAAATTACGTCGTCGCAAATGTTTCCCCCGTAATTTATCCCTGAAATAATTATGTCCGGCTTTTTTTTAAGTATTGAGTGGACGGCAATGCTCACGGCATCAGTAGGAGTGCCGTCCACGGAAAAAACACCGGGCTTTACTTCATTTACCCGAAGCGGCCTGTCTATCGTAAGGGAGTGGGAGCTCGCGCTCCTTTCCCTGTCGGGGGCAACCACGGTCACGTCGGCATTTTTTTTTAATTCGTCGTATAAAATATTTATGCCGGTCGCGTACACCCCGTCATCGTTCGAAATGAGAATATTCACTCGCGTTTCCTTGAGGTCAAGATGGATTTAACGGAATCAAGCTCGTTAAGCGCGGCATCGATTTTTTGCCGGCTGTCCGGGGCAGGGATCTCCGGGGTAGGGTTCCCCTCACGACTCCTCAGGGCCTTTCTCGCGCCTTCGATCGTGTATTTTTTGTTGTAGAGGAAATCCTTTATAAGAAGAAGCCTTTCTATCTGCTCCTTTGAATAAAGCCTGTGGGAACTTTTTGATTTATAGGGTTTTAAGAACCTGAATTCCTTTTCCCAGTACCTGATGACATAAGGCTCTATCTGGATTATTTTTGCTACTTCGCCGATTTTATAATAAAGCTTTTCATTTAGCGGATCCATTTTTATACTTCTTATTTATATCGGACTTTAAAATGAGTGAAGGTTTAAATTTCAGGACCTTCCTTTCGCTTATATACATAGTTTCGCCGGTCTGGGGATTCCTGCCCTTTCTTCTTTTTTTGTCCTTCACTACGAAATTTCCGAAGCCCGAGAACTTGACCTGGCCTTCGTCGTGGACGGCTGACTTCACCGATTCAAAAAACGCGGAAACGTGCCTCAGGGACTCGGCGATTGAAATCCCGGTCTTTTCATGAATCCTGTTAGCCAGATCCGATTTGGTTAAAGACATATAAAATAATAAGAAAAATAATTATTTTTTTATAGACGCGATGATGCCGGAAAATCCTTCCGGGTCCTGTAATGCTATGTCCGCCAGAATCTTCCTGTTTAAATCCATGCCTTTTTTCTTGAGGGCGTTCATAAACCTGGAATACGAAATCCCGTTCTCCTTGCAGGCGGCGCTTATACGGACTATCCACTGACCCCTGAACTCCCTTTTTTTGACCTTTCTGTCCCTGTAAGCGTAAACAAGCCCTTTCTCCACGGTTTCCTGGGCCGATTTAAAAAGCCTTCCCCTCGCTCCGTAATAACCCTTCGCGAGCTTTAAAACCTTTTTATGTCTCTTTTTCGTTAAGATTCCTCTTTTAACCCTCGACATTACTATCTCCTGCTTTTCTTAATTAATTTGGCAATTTCAATTTACGCAAAAGCCTAAAGCCCTATGAATACGGGAGAAGCTTTTTTATGTTTTTCCCGTCGGTATTGTTCGCGACCGATGTTTTCTTAAGCCTGTTCTTTCTTTTACGGTTCTTGGTAGTAAGTATATGGCTCTTGTTAGCCTTCCGGTGAACCACTTTCCCGGTCCCGGTTATCTTAAACCTTTTTTTTGCTCCCCTGCTGCTTTTAACCTTTATTTTAGGCATATCGTCTCCTGCTTTTCTTAATTAATAATTTGACATTTCTAGTTGCGCAAAAGCTAAAAAAATATAGCTTTTGAGTGAGCCTGCCACAGCTTAGCTGTTAAGCAGCAGCCCATAAAACAGGCTATTGCTTCGCGGCCTTTCGTCCGCTGCTCGGTTTTACCGGCGCTACTATTGTGCTGTAAGTTTTTCTCACGTCAGGCTTGATAGGCGATTCGGGAACGCCGAATTCCTTTACGTCTTCGATAGCCCTTAATATAATTTTTAATCCCAGATCGGTATGAACGAGCTCCCTTCCCCTGAACGTCACGGTAAGCTTGACCTTGTTGCCCTCTTTCAGAAAGGATATTATATTTTTTAATTTAAAATTGTAATCATGCCCGTCGGTATTAGGCCTGAATTTCACCTCTTTAATATGTATCAATACCTGTTTTTTCCGGGACTCCTGGAGCTTTTTACTCTGTTCGTACCTGTACTTGCCGTAATCCATTATCCTGCATACAGGCGGATTCGCTTCTTTGGAGACTTCAACCAGGTCTAAGGAACTTTCCCTCGCGAGCCGGATGGCGGCGGGAAGCGGCATAATTCCAAGTTGCCTTCCCTCCTCGTTTATGACCCTGACCTCTTTGGCCCTTATGCTTTCGTTCAGGTCTACCCTTGTTGTTTTCTGGATGCTTATATCTCCCTATTAATTTCAGTTTGAGGTTAAAATTATTACATAATTATAAATTACTGTCAAGGAATTTTACCTTAACGAAGCTTCTTCGCGTAGCCGGTTTCAGGATATTTCTTCAATAAAACAGCCTTGTAGCGGGCTGCCATTTTCTTGTTCCCGAGTTTTTCATAACAGAGAATGAGATAATAAACGGCTTTTGGAGCTTCTCCGGTTTTTGGATATTCCCGGAAAACTTCTTTAAACATGTACGAGGCAGGTTTAAAGAGGCTCGCGTTGTAATAATACAGTCCGGAGAAAAATTCATTTTCCGCGAGTTTATCGTCTATCAGCGCTATATATTTAAATCCCTTCAACGAATATTTCGATGAGGGATAGTTGGATATTAGCTGCTCAAACAGGGACTTTGCCTTCGTCAGGGGATGCTGGTTTCTTCCTGGATTTTCCATTCTCCCGTATTCGGACATGCCGGCGTAATACATGGCGAAGGGCGCGTAACTGGAGCGGGGATGAAGGTTTACGAAACCAATATACGCCCCTTCCGCCTCGATATATTTTCCTGAAAGGTAATACGCGTCTCCGAGTTTTAATTCGGCAAGCTCCGTTTTTTTATAAGACGGATAATTTTCGATGAGAGACTTAAAATTTTTTTCGGCGCCTATATAGTCATGGTGGTTTGAATCGTATATCGCCTGCCTGTAATAAACGCCCGGGGGTAATGTTTCCACCTTCTGGGCTTTCCCGCATCCCGACAACGGAACGGCAAGACCGGCCGAGGCCGCAAGAACCAATAAAGTCAAAAAAAGTTTTTTCATGAAAAGTCCTTTAAAATACCTTAGTTTTTTTAGAAATGGCAATTTTTATTTTAACATTATAAAGATAATCGTCAACAGATATTTTCAGGGGTATCTTGTTTCCTTCTTTTGTTATATAATCGCTGAAATTTATATAAGACTCCAGCCTTCCGTTTTTTACCCTTTCTACCTTTCTTATCAGGTAATCCCCGCCCACGTATATGTAGTAAGCCAGGGATTTCCTTTTATATTCAAAAAAATATCCTTTATCCGTACGGTAAAATACTCCGGATTTTTTTATCTTAGAGAGCGAATCAAGGTTTAAAAATATGGCAAGGGCGTTAAAAAGCCTCTCATATGCCAGTTTTCTTCCAGTATATTTTTTATTTAAATCCATATAGATATATTTTTTCGAGGCCGGATAAAAATACACGGCCTTTTTTTCGCGGCCGTTAAAGGTAAGGCTTCCATAAAAAAGAATATCGCCGTACATATCCGGAATGATAAATTCCAGGTATTTTCCCCGGATATACCGGTATAGCCCTTCCTCCCCGGCGTAAAAGCCGCCGCCTTCCGAAGTAAACACAAGCCTTCCCGACATGCCGTTAAACCCGGAATAATTCCTCTCAAGTCCTTTCAGGACTTCCGCCCTGGATTTATAAAGGAAGACCCCTCGCGCCGCGGGGGAAGGATGCACCGCGGGAGCGTACGCGCATCCGCTGAGCAGGCCGACTCCAAAAATAACGATTAAGGCTAAGCGCGCCGGCCGGGGCAGATAAAGCTTCATATTTCGACGATGTTTCCTTTCTCGTCCGTAATCAGCGGGGAAAGGCGTTTATCCCCGGCTAATTCGATAAACACGGAAAATGCCTTCTCATTGTTGTCTATATTATAGAGCGTGAAACTCTCCCTTTTTAATAAAAATTTTTTTATAATGTTTCCAAAATCGCGGGTTCCGGCGCCGGCGTAAATTTTATACATCGTTGCTTGCGATTATTTCCTCCACAATCGATTTCACGCTGTCAAATATTAGTATGTTCAGCGATCCCCCCTGGGCGAAATCCTTCCTTCCCCCTCCCTTGCCGTCAAGCCGCGAATTCAGGAGCTTGATTGTTTTTGACGCGTCTGCCTCACCGCCGCCCATTACGACATAAACCAGTTTTTCTTCGCCCACCAGCGACACAAAGACAACGAGGCTGCTGCCCGAAGGAAAATCCTTGCTGGATTTTAAGGCGTTCATAAGGTCTTTAAGCTCATCAGCGGATAAACCCCTGAAGGTGGACACGAGATAATCGATATTGCCTTTTTTCCTGAAATTCTTGACAAGGGCGTCGGACTCAAGGTTGTTTAATTTCTCCCTGAGCTCTTCATTTTCCTTTTCAAGCAATTCGTAATCGTAATAAAGTTTTATTATCCTGTTGTATATGTCGCTTTCAGGAGCGCCGAGAAGGGAAGCTATATTTCTAAGATTGTCCTCCTCCATGTAAAGGCGGGAAAGGTAATTGTAGCCGGTTACCCCTTCTATCCTTCTTATTCCAGAAGCGACCGAGGATTCGGAGATAATTTTAAAAAACCCTATCTCCCCCGTGAACCGAACATGGGTGCCGCCGCAAAACTCCTTAGAGATATCGCCCATGGAGACAACCCTGACCGTGTCTTCATATTTTTCATCAAAAAAATGAAGGGCGCCTGAGCCAAGAGCCTCACTCGCGGCCATTTCCTTCACTGTCACGGAAAGGTTCGAGAATATATAGCTGTTCACAAGGTATTCGACCTTTCTCAACTCCTCGTCCAGGACGGGCTTAAGATGGGAAAAGTCGAACCTCAGCCTCTCCGAGTCGACATATGAACCCTGCTGCGATATATGGGGGCCCAGAACCGTCCTCAGGGCGGTTTGGAGAAGATGAGTCGCGCTGTGGTTTGAGGCCGTTTTATTTCTTAAATCCCCGTCGACCAAAAATAAAGCCCGTTCATTGCCTTTTAAATTTCCAAATATCCTGCCCCAGTGCAAAATGGCGCCGTTTTTTGTCTTAACGGTATTTAAAACCCTCATGCTTCCGTCTTTCCACTCTATAACACCTCTGTCGCCCGCCTGTCCTCCCCCCTCCGGATAAAACGGGGAGGAAGGGGCTATTATATAATAGTTTCCCTCTTCGTTTTTTATTTCCCTTACGACGTCGCCGGATTCCCCTAAAACCGCCGTTATATTTTCTTCTCCTTCAAGGGTATCATAGCCTGTAAAGACGGTTTTTGTAAAAAGGGTGGGAATATCGAGTATATTGAATTTTTCTTTTTTCTGCTTTGAGCTCTTCCTCTGTATCTCCATGAGCTCCCTGAACCTGTCCATGTCAATCGCAAGGCCGCTTTCGGACGCGACATCCCCGGCAAGGTCCACGGGAAGGCCGTTGGTGTCGTACAGCCTGAATATGAAATCCCCCGGTATGGTTTTTTCCCTGTTTGCCTTAAGAACCGCTATTTCATCGTCAAGAAGCCTCAAGCCTATGCCTACCGTATCGTTGAACCTTTCATATTCCTCTTTTATAATCTTTTCGAAGAATGCCGCGCCGTCAGATGCCTCCGGGTAAAAATCGCCCATTACGATTACGACCATGTTGCCGAGATGAATCAAATTTTCAAGGGAAAGGCCAATTTTAAGGGAATACCTTATTAGCCTCCTTAAAATCCTCCTGAAAACATATCCCCTTCCTTCGTTGGAAGGGAAGACCGAGTCCGCGGACAAAAATACCGACGCCCTTATGTGGTCGCTGATGACCCTCGCCGCGGTGTCGTAATTTTCGTCCCCGGCATCGTATCGCCGTTCCGTAATGGAATTAATGGCATTTATATACGGCATGAAAACATCGGTATCGTAATTTGATTTTACGTTCTGAAGGACCCTAAGAATGCGTTCAAGACCCATGCCGGTATCTATCGAGGGCTTGGGAAGCCTTGAGAGGCGGCCGCTTTTGTCCCTGTCGAATTCCATGAAGACAAGGTTCCAAATTTCGAGGTGCCTCCCGCAGTCGCACATGATATCGCATGTTTCGTGCCCCTGTTCAGAATACCCGGTATCAAAAAATATCTCGCTTGAATAACCGCATGGGCCGGTTTCGCCCATCTGCCAGAAGTTGGAATCGTCGCCGAGCCTGAATATCTTGTTCCGGTCAAATTTTACCGCGTCTTTCCAGATAAAAAATCCTTCTTCATCTTTTTCGTGCACGGAGACATAAAGCCGTTCTTCTTTAAGCTTTAAGACGTTTTTAAGAAAATCGTAAGCAAAAATAACGGCCTCTTTTTTAAAATAGTCCCCGAAGGAAAAATTTCCGAGCATCTCGAAAAACGTGTGGTGCCTTGATGTCTTCCCGACATTTTCAAGGTCGTTGTGCTTGCCTCCTGCGCGAAGGCATTTTTGTACGGTCACGGCCCTTTGAAAAGCCGGAGAGGAAACGCCGGTAAAGTAGTCCTTGAACTGTACCATTCCGGCATTCGTGAACATGATGGAATCATCTCCAGCGGGAATAATCGAAGAGCTCTGGACAATCCTGTGCCCCTTCCCTGAAAAGTAATCTATAAATAGCCTTCTTAAATCTCCCGACAGGAGCGGCGCCGGAGCAAAGCCGGACTGCCGGACGTCTTTCTGCAAATCGCCCTCCCTTTATTCTCCAAAATTATCCAGAATGTCCTCAACTATCCCCGAAGAAAATCCCCTTCTCTGGAGAAAATCG
>JAKAPT010000030.1 GCA_021806885.1 bacterium
GGATAGAGAATCTACGGTAGAGCAACAGATAAATTGGCTTAAAGACGCCGGTTTTACCGATGCCGACTGCGCGTATAAATTTTACAAGTTTGCGGTTATATTCGGCGTGAAACGACAATAAATTATATTTTTATAAATGGACCGAAATTTCTATGAGCGGTTATTTTTATTCTTTTAAAGAACGAAAAGCCAAAGAACAGTCAAAAGGCATTAAGGTAAGATCCGTCTATTTAGAAAATTTAATGATGACTCATATGGAGTTCGAACCCGGCAGCATTATACCGGAGCATAGGCATTCTAACGAGCAGATTACCTTAATACTGGAAGGCAAAATGGATATGACGGTCGGTAAAGAAATAAAGACGGTAGTAAAAGGAGACGTTATCGTAATTCCGGCAAATATAGAACACAGCGCCAAAATACTTGACGAATTTACCGTTGCGGTGGACGGATGGTCTCCGGTGAGGGACGATTATAAATAGAAAAGAAAAGAGGACTGTTATGTATTCGGCAAATCCACAGGCGGAAAAGTCAACCATTATCGCTTCTACCGAAAGTAACGTATCCGTCCCGTATAAGAGGAAATCAAAATAGAAGGGAATTAAAGGTGATAGAATTTTTTATTTTATAATATTTGTTTTAAACATAGACTACAGCAAATACAAACGGTAGTGGAAAATAAATAAATCTGTCCCTTTTAATTTATACCTTTAATTTATAGGTTGTAAAATGATATGAACAAACAATTTTTAAAAGATACTTTTGGCTGGGGGTTTATTCTTTGGCTTATCGGTTACATTCTGGGCATTATTCTTATCGTATTCGTCCCCGTTTCAATGATTGGATGGATTATTATGCCGATCGGAGCGGTTATCGCTCTTTGGGTTCTGCTTAAGAAAATCAAAGCGGATTCATTCGGATACTACGTATGGCTGGCCGGCGTCTGGTTTTCGATAGCGGTCGTTTTTGACTACCTGTTTGTTGTTAAAGCGTTTAATCCCCCCGACGGGTATTACAAACCCGACGTGTATGCTTACTACGCATTGACCGTTATCTTGCCGCTTATCGTCGGCTGGGCAAAATACCGTCGGGTTCAAAAAACATAAAGAGTCAACGCCGTACTTTTCCGGATTCGGGCAAAAAACCGGCAATGCCGGATGTTTCAAGAAAAACCATTTACAGAGATTTGCGGGAACTTGTGGACAAGAATATCCTGAAAGCGACCGGAGCTAAGAAGCTAAGGACATATGAACCAGTAAAGGAGGTAAAATAATTCGTTATCGGACATTTATCGGACATTTGGTAAAAGTTAATACCTTGAATCTTCGCATTAAGGCTTAAACACAGGGCTTGACGGAGCTTGACAGAATTGATTTACATGGCTATACTATAACTATTCCGATTGCCATTGCTGATATTAAAAATTTAAACATAAAAATACAATTTCGGATACAGTAAATTTATTTAAACTTGCATTAATAAATAAAATTAATAACTTGCTAAAGGATATATTGAGCTTCCCAAGCTTGGTGTCGCGGGTTCGAACCCGTTTGTCCGCTCCATTCAAAACCGCTTCAGTCTATTGCCCAGGCCGATCTGAATATTTTTTAAATTAATCTTCATCTGACTTTAGTTATCATAAATGACAACATAACCTTATGGCGTGGAAAATAACGTTTTTCGATATAAAAGTCGAAGAAGAAACTTATAAATTCCCGCCGGACATATTGGCCCGACTTTTCGCGTACAGCCGAACTGATAGAAAAATTAGGCGCTGATTTGGGAAGCCCCCATACTAAAGCCTTAGGCCGCGGATTATTCGAAATCAGGGCAAAGGGCAGGGAAGGCATAGGAAGATAGCTATTTTCTTTTGCTTTAAAAAGCGAGATAATAATATTACATTCTTTTATCAAGAAAACCCAAAAGACCCCGAGGAAAGAAATAGAAACGGCTTTAAAAAGAATGAAGGAGGTAAAATATTGAGGCCTGCCGCCGCCGCATGTATTTATCTTTAGAATTAAGGACAATAATTAACCAATTTCAAATTTAATAGGGGGGCTATTTATGAGATATTTCGGTATCATAATTTCCGCAGTTTTATTTTTTATTATAACGATAACAGGTTTTAATTTAGATGTTAACGCTTACGCGGAATCGTTTTATACTTTAAAACAGCAGGCTATACAGGGCAACGTAAACGCCGAAAGCAGTCTTGGACATGCCTACGAAAATGGAAACGGCGTTGAGATGAATTATATAAAAGCATTTTACTGGTATAAGAAAGCGGCGATACAGGGAGATGGATATGCCGAGCGCAAACTTGGAGACTTTTATTTCTTCGGGGTCGGCATTTCTAAAAACATTAATAAAGCCGTTTATTGGTATAGAAAATCTGCCCATACCGGCAATGTTGTAGCCGAAGAAGGATTGGGGTATTGTTACGAACATGGCATCGTGCTTTCGCGAAACTTCGAACGGGCCTCTTACTGGTATGAAAAAGCGGCGGCGCAGGGAAACATGTCCGCTGAAAATAATCTTGGGTTCGATTATGCTGTAGGTAGGGGTGTGCCTCAAGATTATTATATGGCTGCATACTGGTATCAAAAATCTGCCGATCAAGGTCTTGCGGCGGCGGAAAGCAACATCGGAGACGCTTACTATCATGGCCGCGGCGTGGCAGTTAATTATCAAACCGCTTTTTATTGGATGAATAAAGCCGCAATGCAGGGCAATACTATCGCGGAAGACAATCTTGGATATTATTACCAATACGGCATAGGCACTCAGAAAAATTATTCGGAAGCGGTTTACTGGTATAAAAAAGCGATTGCAAAAGGCAACGTAGAAGCCGCGAATAATCTTAGGCTTATGGAGTCCAGATAATAATATTCGGATGATATTGATATAATACAAAATTTAATTTGTCTTTAAATTTATAATGTATTTATGAAGTTATTTAAGATATTTACCCCTGCAATTTTATTGCTGCTTATTGTCTGTTTTCAGTTAGCGGCTGATGGGGAATCGCTTTCATCCTTAAAGCGTCACGCCTCGGTCGGCAATACCAAGGCTATGGAAACCCTTGGATTTAATTATCAGTTTGGTTTTTTCGGCGTTCAAAAAAACTATGCAAAGGCTTTTTACTGGTTCAGGAAAGCCGCGCTTAAAGGAGATAAATATGCGGAAACCGAACTTGGAAATTATTATCTTAAAGGTATCGGCACCGCTAAAAACTATACAAAGGCTTTTTACTGGTTCAGGAAAGCCGCGCTTCAGGGTTACGGCAACGCCGAATATAGGCTTGGGTATCTTTATGAATTTGGTCTTGTCGGCATCCACCCAGATTATTTTAAAGCTGTATACTGGCTTAAAAAAGCCGTCGCCCAAGGTTCAATCCATGCGGAATTTGATATTGGAAAAATTTATTTTTTTGGTCCCGTTTTTTATAGGAATTATCCCGAAGCCATTAATTTATGGAAAAAAGCTGCGAAACAAGGCAGTTCAAAGGCTGAGTTGGAACTTGGCAATGCATATTATCAAGGTAAAGGCGTTCCGCGGAATTACGTTTATGCCATATACTGGATTAAAAAAGCGGCCAGACAGGGTAACCGGATCGCGGAAAATGAAATGGGTACGGCTTACAATATTGGCATAGGCGCGCAAAAGAATCCGTCGAAGTCTTTTCGCTGGTATAAAAAAGCGGCAAAAAACGGCATTATTGCGGCGGCCAATAATCTTGGATACGCTTATCAACATGGCTTAGGCACATCCATAAACTACCTAAAGGCTTTTTACTGGTATCAAAAAGCTGCTATGGGCGGCAATGCCTCAGCCCAGAACAATCTGGGCTATTTATATGGGCACGGTTTAGGAACTCCCATAAATTATTCTGAATCTGTTTACTGGCTTAAAAAGGCCGCTGCAACCGGTGACGGGGTCAGCGAATCTAATCTTGGAATAGCTTACGAGTTAGGGCATGGCGTTGCCCAAAATTACTCGAAGGCAGCTTATTGGTTTAGGAAATCGGCGGAACAGGGTAACCCTTACGGGGAATCAGACCTTGCTGTTTCGTATTATTTTGGGTACGGAGTGCCCAAGAGCTATGCCAAAGCGGTTTATTATTTTAAACTATCGGCCGCCCAAGGAAATGTTCTTGCCGGGAAAAATTTAAGGGCAATAGAATCCGGCGGCAATATAGAGGCAATTTATTATTAAATTTTATATTAATTTTTATGTCCTCATTGTTAAAAAATAAAAGGACGTAAAAAAGTGAAAGATATCAACTTGGTCTCTAAAACCGGTTCGGATAACGACAAAAAATATCTAAAAAGCATAATCGGTTCGGTTAAACCCGTAAACCGGGAAAAATATTACGGTATCGCCGAAGCGAGGCTGAACAGGCTTATAAAGCCGAAGGGAAGCCTTGGCAGGCTCGAGGAATTCGCAAAGGATATAGTGGCGATTACCGGGGACGAAAGGCCCGTACTGAACAACAAATACGTCTGCGTTTTCGCGGGCGACCACGGGGTTTGCGAAGAGGGGATAAGCCTTTTCAAACAGGATGTTACCGCGCAGATGGTAAGGAATTTTATCACCGGCGGGGCGGCTATAAATGCCATAGCGAATTCCTCCGGAGCGTCAGTCCTTGTGGTTGACGCGGGAATAAACGCGGACCTGGGACATCTTTTCCGCGAAAATTTTATATCCGCGAAAATAAAAAGGGGCGCGGACAATATATATAACGGCCCCGCCATGGATTATAACGATGCCGCCGGCTCCATTCTTAAGGGAATCGAAATAGCGGCCATGCTCAAGGAAAAAGGGGCGCATATATGCGCGACCGGGGACATGGGCATCGGCAACACGACCCCTTCTTCCGCGATAACGTGTTTTTATTCCGGTAAAACCCCGCTCGAGGTTTGCGGGAAAGGCACCGGGGTCAATGCCGGAACTATAAGGAAAAAGGCCAGGATAATCGAAAAGGCCCTGAGATTTAATATTGCCGATAAAAACGACCCCGTAAGCGTCCTCGCGGGAGTCGGCGGGCTGGAGATAGGGGCTATAGCGGGTTTTATCGCCGGTTGCGCGATTTACAGGATGCCGGTAGTCGTGGACGGATTCATCTCAACAGCGGGGGCTCTCATCGCAATAAACCTTAATCCCCTGATACTGGATTACATTTTCCTGGGGCATGTTTCGAAGGAGAAGGGACATAAAGCCGCTATAAAATTGTTTAAGGGCGAAGGCGGAAAGAAGAAGCCGATACTGGATCTGTCGATGAGGCTTGGCGAAGGGACAGGCGCGGTAATCGCCATGAAAATAATCGAGACAGCAGTAGCCATGTATAATAATATGCTTACGTTCGACGAAGCCGAGGTATTCGCCTCTAAGCTTAATATCTGATTATTGTCTCCTGCGGCCTGACGGATTCAAATTTATCCAGGAGCCCTTCGCCCCAATCTATAAACGCAACTTTTTGCCCCCCGCGATTTTCTTTGAGAAAGTTACTTTGCCCATTTAATGAAACCTTAATATTAATATCTTGAATATAAAAGAATTATCAATAAATGCTATAATATAAACAAGATGTCATTGTTTAACCTTGTTTCGGATAACGCCCCGACGGGCGACCAGCCGCAGGCCATAAGATCCCTTGTTGAAGGCGTAAGGGACAAAAATTTCAAGTATCAAACCCTTCTGGGGGTTACCGGTTCCGGAAAAACCTTTACGATGGCGAACGTCATCCGTGAACTGGGCAGGCCTGCGCTCATAATAGCGCCCAACAAAACCCTTGCGGGACAGCTCTATTCTGAGTTTAAATCCCTTTTTCCGGACAACGCCGTGGAATTTTTCATCAGCTATTACGATTATTACCAGCCGGAAGCCTATGTCCCTTCGAGGGACCTATACATAGAAAAGGACTCCTCCATAAACGACCAGATAGATAAGATGAAGCATTCCGCGACGCGCTCCATCCTTTCAAGGAACGACGTCATCGTGATCGCGTCCGTATCGTGCATATACGGGCTTGGCTCCCCGCAAAGCTACCGCAACATGCTGCTAGAGGTAAAAAAGGGAGACGTGATTAATCTAAGCGGCGTTCTGAGCCGGCTTACCGACATCAGGTATGAAAGGAACAACATGGATTTTCACAGGGGGACATTCAGGGTGAGGGGAGATATCGTGGATGTTTTTCCCGCCTACGAGGAAGAAACTGCGATAAGAATAGAGTTTTTCGACAACGAGGTTGTGGCGATAGCGGAGATAGACCCTTTGAGGGGGGTTGTCACAAGGAGGCTTTCAAAGGTTGCCATTTACCCGGCCTCCCATTACGTCGCCGACGAGGTTACGATGAAAACGGCGGTTTTAGCGATAAAGGAGGAATTAAAGGAAAGGCTCATCGAGCTAAAGGGGATGGGAAAACTTGTCGAGGCCCAGAGGCTTGAACAGAGGACGAACTACGATATAGAAATGATGGAAGAGATGGGATACTGCCCCGGGATAGAAAATTATTCCAGGCACCTCACCGGAAGGAAAAAAGGGGAGCCGCCGCCCACCCTTCTCGATTATTTTCCAGAGGATTTTGTCATTTTCATAGATGAATCCCACGTGAGCGTCCCGCAGATAAGGGGAATGTATAACGGCGATATTTCGAGGAAATCCACCCTCGTGGAATATGGCTTCAGGCTTCCATGCGCGCTGGACAACCGCCCGTTAAATTTTGACGAATTTACATCTCACATAAAAAACCTTGTATTTGTCTCCGCAACGCCTGCAGATTATGAATTTTCCGTGAGTTCCCGGGTCGCGGAACAGATAATAAGGCCTACCGGCCTTACGGACCCCATAGTCGAGGTAAGGCCGGAGACGAACCAGGTTGACGATGTGGTAGGGGAGATTAAAAAAGCCATTAAAGAGGGGGGCAGGGTCCTGGTTACGACCCTTACAAAGCGGATGGCCGAGGACCTCACCGGCTTTCTTTTGGACAGCGGGGTAAAGGCAAGGTACCTCCATTCGGATATAGATTCCTTAGAAAGGTTTAAGATAATAAGGGAATTGAGGCTCGGAGAGTTCGACGTCTTAGTCGGCATCAACCTTTTAAGGGAGGGGCTTGATTTGCCCGAGGTTGAACTCATCGGGATACTGGATGCCGATAAGGAAGGTTTTTTGCGTTCAAAAACTTCGCTTATCCAGACCATAGGAAGGGCCGCGAGAAATGTAAAAGGCCGGGTGATTCTCTATGGAAATACCATGACGAATTCTATGAGACAGGCTATAGCGGAAACGGAAAGAAGGAGGAAAATGCAGGAGCATTACAACCTCGAGCATAACATTACCCCCAGAACCATCCAGAAAAACATAGCCGAGCTGCTTACCACGATATTTGAGCAGGACTACATCGACGTTTCAATTCCCCTTGAGGGAAACGAACCGGTCGTGATAGATTCGAAAGAGGCCGAAAAACGTATTAAAACCCTTACCGTAAAAATGAAGAAGGCCGCGAGGGAATTAAACTTCGAAGAGGCGGCCATCCTGAGGGACGAGGTGTCCCGTATAAAAAAACAAATGATGTTGATGGACAGGGTTTAATCTTATGCCGGGCGCGAAAGATAAAGAAGGTTTGCTTTTAAGGATTAAAAATATCCCCCAATCCCCCGGAGTCTATCTTATGAAGGATTCCATGGGGGGCATAATATATATAGGAAAGGCTAAAAACTTAAGAAAAAGGGTTTCGCAGTATTTTTCCAATAAAAAGACCGACATTAAAACCTCTTACCTTGTATCGAAAATAAATGATATCGAAACCATCGTTTCTTCAAGCGAGCTTGACGCCTTTTTGCTTGAAAATAACCTTATAAAACAGCATAAGCCCCGCTATAACATCTCTCTTAAAGACGACAAGACGTACCCGTACATAAAAATATCGGGGCTTAAATCTGGTTTTCCGTACATTGTAAAAACAAGGAGTTTTAAAAAAGGGGAAGGGACGTACTTCGGGCCGTTCGCTAGCGGCTTTGCCGTCAACCAGACGATATCGGCGATCAATAAGATATTCAGGATAAGGACCTGCGGCGATTTCAAGTTTCGTTCGTATTCCTTGAAAAAAAGGCCCTGCCTGTATTACCAGATAAATTTGTGTTCGGCCCCATGCGCGGGGCATATAGACGCGCCTTCCTACGGCAGGCTTATTTCCGGCGCGAGGCTTCTTTTAAGCGGGAAAATGCCCAGCTCATAAGGGAGCTCAAAAGGGAAATGAAGAAGGCCGCGGGAGGGCTTAATTTCGAGGAAGCCGGGGTTCTCAGGGACACGATAAATTCCATTATAGCCATATCGTCTAGGCAGGTCAGCGTTTTAAAAAATCTAAAGGATATTGACGTAATAGGCTTTTACAGGGAAAAAGACGCGGCCGGCATAACCGTCATCCTCATAAGGGGGGGAAAGATTACCGGGACCAATAATTTTTTCCTTAAAAATGTCCTCATCGAAGATTCCGAAATGGCGTCATCCTTTTTAGACAGGTATTATACCAAAACGGCGGACATTTACGGAAGGATTCCCGATGAAATTTTGATACCTTCAAGCGCCGGAATAAATATAAGCGACAGGGAAATCCTCTCAGGCTATATCAGGCAGGCATACAATAAAAAAATAAAAATAAAAGAAATGCCGGATTCATCGGGTCTCATCGGCATGGCCCGAGAAAACGCGAAAAAGAATTTTTTTGAAAAAACGGCCGCCGGAAATGTTTCGGACGCTAAAACACGCGCCCTTGCGGCCTTAAAGGAAAAACTGGGCCTTAAGGAGATTTCCGCCTCAATGGAATGCTTCGATATTTCAAATATCTCGGGAAGCTATCCGGTAGCCTCGAAGGCAGTATTAAGGGACGGGGTAAAGGACGTCTCTTCCTACCGGAGGTATAAAATAGTTACAAAAAACACCCCGGACGACTACGCGATGATGAGGGAGGCCCTGTTCCGCAGGTTCAATAACGCCGTTTCAGGAAAAGACCCGCTCCCGGACGCAATCATGGTTGACGGCGGAAAAGGCCAGCTTAACGTCCTCGTAAAGGTCGCGAGGGAATTTGTCGAAAAAGGACTCCTTTCGAGGGAAACCATGCCGGCTTTGATCGCTATCGCAAAGGCAAAAGATAAAAGGGAAGAGATGGACGCAGTATATGTTCCCAACCGGAAAAACCCTTTAAACTTCGGAAGGAACAAAGACGCCCTTTTCCTTCTCATGGGGTTAAGGGACGAGGCCCACAGGTTCGCGCTTTCATATCACTCGAAAATAAAGCGGAAGTCCCTTACGACTTCCGAGCTTACAGGCATAAAAGGCGTCGGAAAAAAAACATACCTGAAACTCGTGGGTGCGCTGGGAAGCGTGGACGATATAAAAAGGGCGTCTTTAGATGATATCCTCGGAGTAAAGGGCGTAAGTTCAAAGGCGGGCCGTGCCGTTTACGCGTATTTTCAAGGAAGGGCCTGATAGGATTTAATAGAGAGCATTTCACATGTTTTTAAGTAATTTAAAAAGAGAGAATTCCCGGCGGTTATCTTAAAAAAATTCCCTTAATTTTTTTATGAGAAAATCATTTTCTCCCTTTTTTTTGACTGACACCCTGAAGTAGGCGCCGTCTAACCCGTGGAAATTTTCGCAGTTCCTGATTAATATCCCCGACCTTAAAAGATAATCCTTAAGTTCCGAGCTTTTTGTTTTCCGGTCTTTAATCCTGACAAGAAGGAAGTTTGCCGCCCCTGGAAAAGTTTGAAGGTTTTTTATTCCCGTTAGCTTGTTAAATAAATCCGTTTTATTTTTATTTATTTTTTTTATGGTATCATCTGCGAAGCCCCTGTCGCCAATGGAGGCGCGGGCGAAGGCGGATGCAAGCCCCGTTATTTTCCACGGAATAACCGTTTTTAAGAATCTTGAGGTAATTTTCTTGTTTGAAATCATGTATCCTACCCTTAAGCCGGGCATGGCGTAAAACTTGGTAAGCGACCTTAATATTATAAGGTATTTACAATTCCCGGCTAGGTCTTTTATTGAGAATTCCTCGCAAAAATCCATAAAGGATTCATCCAGGACAAGATATATCCCCTTTTTTTCCGTTACTTCAAGGATCTTCTTTAAGGTCGCCCGGGGTGTAAGTGCCCCCGCGGGATTAGAGGGGTTCGCGATGAACAGGGAGTCGCCTTTTTTCCCGCCCGAAAGGATGTCCATAAGAAGGTCAAGGGATTTTCCTGCTAACGAGAAATTATTTCCATAGTTCGTGTTTACGCGCGACACGGCCGAGCCGTTAAACCTTGCCGCCCTTTCGTACTCCGCGAAAGAGGGCTCCGCTATAATAGCCATTCCAGGTTTTAATACCCCAAAAAGCGAAAAAATTATATCGGTAGACCCGGCCCCCAGGAAGAAATTTTCTTCCGGCAAATTATGCAGGGCGGACAGGCTTTCAGACAACTCTAAAGGGTAGGGCTCAGGATAATTCTCGCAAAATTGCCTTGCGAGTTTTGGATTTTTTAAAATTTTTAACGCTGGACCCCCGGGGCCGAACGGGTTAATGCTTGAGGAAAAATCGATTAATCCACTTTTTAAGCCGCCGCCTGTTAAAACATTTCCCCCGTGCAGTTTATTAATGGAATATGGGTTTTCCCTTTCCATCGCGCCCGCTCAGGTCAAAAGTTTCTGGGCTTTTTTGCCCCGTAGGCTCCTTACCTTGAGCTTCAGGTCCCGTCTTACAGATTCGCGGGAAAAATAAAAAGGGTCTGATTCGGCGTGGGAGGCCTTTTCAGTAAAGAGCTCTATAAAACCGGCAGAGGTTTTTATCGCCTCGGGCAGGATTCTTCTGAGGGAATTGAAATAATCCGCCCTTGTCCCGGCATAAAGAAGCTCCGGAAGATGCTTTGACGAGTTGTGGGCGTTATAATCCACCCATCCAAAGGGCGTCTTGTCGCTGTAATGATGTTTCAGGGGTTTGAAAGAATATATTCCCCCCTCGAGCTCCATCGGAAGTTCGAGATAGTTGGAAGACATCCATCT
This sequence comes from bacterium, assembly GCA_021806885.1. GTDB lineage: Bacteria > SZUA-79 > SZUA-79 > Acidulodesulfobacterales > Acidulodesulfobacteraceae > JAKAPT01. Next base: position 11,041 of record JAKAPT010000030.1, read on the forward strand.
TTCGAACGTAATATGTTTTTTGAGGGCAAGGTTGGTGGTGTGAAACGGTATGCATAAATCCTGCACAAGGTGCATCGCGCCGCCAAGCGCGACGAAAGACTTTTTAAAGTTGCCCTTTTTCCAGTCTTTAAGGGCTATATGGAAAAGCTGGCTGCATTTTGTTCCGGCATCCGAAAAGCCTTTAATGTATCCTGCGTGGGAATGGGGATACAGGTAATGCCCGCCGAACCAGTGCAGTTTAAGTTTTTTAACGGAAAGTCTGTCTATGATGTATGACCCGTGCTGCATGTATTTGATGCAATCACTTGGGCTTATGCCCACCTTGCGGCGGTCGAAAAGGCTGTTTATTACGGATAACCTTGAATCGTTGTAAAGGATTTCGAATGTTTCTTTAATGCAATAGTCGTGAACCTTTGGCTGCATATTAACATATTATAACATAAAAGTTCCGTATTCAAGCCGTAAATATTTTTCTTGACTTTAGGCCTTATTTAAAGGATATATAATAAATAAAGCCCGAACAGGATTTATTATTCAATTATCAAATAAAAAATTGAATTTGCGGAGGGATCAGTGTTTAAAAAAATTTTATGCCCGGTAGATTTCAGCGAGACCTCGATAAACGCCGCTAATCACGCCATAGAATTAGCGAGTGAAATAAAGGCGGAAATAACCTTCGTGCACGTGATTGACGTGCAGGCTCTTCAGAATATCGGAGACCTTTCCGGCGGCTTCATAAACGACGTTGACCTTCTTATCGAGGAGGAACGTTCCATTTTAGTAAAATTAAAGGGTGAGTGTGAGAAAAAAGGCGTTAAGGCAAAAACAATACTCACGAGAGGGAACCCCCATGACGTTATCCTCGGAGAGGTAAAAGCGGGAGGGTACGAGTTGATAGTAATGGGAACACACGGAAAAAAGGGGCTCACGAGGGCCGTTCTTGGTTCCATGGCTGAAAGCATCCTCAGGGATTCGAGGGTACCCGTCCTTTTATATCACCATCAGGGGTAAGGGCAGGCTCCGATTTAACCCTTCGAGTAGCTTTCCATCACCTTTCCAAGAAAAACCGATTCGGGAAGGGCTCCAATCACATCCCCGGCGTCGTTTATTACCGTTTTCGGAACGCTGAAGACCTCATACCTATGGGCAAGGTCCTGGAATTCCTGTATCTCCACGACGTCGGCCGTGATGTTTTCGTTGGCCATGGCGAAATTGTGCGCGAGTACCGCCGCCGGCGGACAATGCGGTCAGGTGGGGGTTACAAAGACCTGAATGGTGAACGGCCTTGTAATTTCCTTAAGCTTTTCCTTCGTCTTTTCCGAAAGGGCTATGGTTTTTGAAGAGACGTTTATTATGGCATGTATAAGGGTCATGAATTCATGGCCCGCCGGAAGGCCGTAAAACCTCAGGCCGTAATCGACTTCTCCCTCTATCACGGTGCCGGGGGCCCTTTTTATTTTGTATTTTTCGACTATTTCCCTGTCGCCGTCGAAGTCGTGTTCGATTATAGATATTTTATCGCTAAGCGAGGCGATTTCGGAAAGGAGACCCTTTGCTTCCTTGCAATAAAGGCAATCTTTTTCCGATTTAAAAAATATGAGTTTAACGTTTTGCTTGAGCTTTTCGGAAAATTCCTTTTTCAGGAATTCCGTGTCCTGCGGATTTAAAATGGGCATTACAGGGTCTCCTATGAATTTATATGACAATAAATTTTACAGTTAAATTATAAATTAATATTCGCGAAAAAGCAACAGGACTATTGATTTTTATAGGCAGTAATGATATATTTCCATTAATAATAACAAAACTTCAAGGGGGCATTATGCGCTCATCTTCCATGATTCTTTTAGCTATACTTTTTTTGTTTTCTCTTTTCCTTTTCCCAACGTATTCGTACTCCGCGCAGGGAACCAAAAGCGGGGGAAAATATTATACCGAGAGCAAAAAGTATATCATGCTCAAGATGTCCAGCGACCTTGAAGCCTATGTAAACAAGAAAAATCAAAAGGTTTATTACCTGTACGCGAAAAGATATTATACCTGGAACGAAGGAATATGGTTTAATTCCCGGAAAATTAACGGCATATATAAAATAACCCCCCAGGATGACATACCGGCGCCCTTAAAACACGGGCCGCTCCTCCGGGTAAAAAGGAAAAAGGCGCCAGCAGGTTTTGCCGCGGTTAAACTGCCCCCCTCCGCGGTTTCAAGCAAACTCCCGTATGCGGTAACGCGCCATCTCTACGATTTTCCCCTCACCCTCCACGGGCTTATTATTTACCAGAGAAAGTTCAATATCAGCGGTCCCTGATAAAAACTATGGAAGCGTATAAAATACTTAAATACCCGGACCCGCGGCTAAGGATAAAGGCCAGGCCCCTTCTTAAATCCCAGATCGAAGAAAATATACCCGTCATAAAAAATATGGTTCTCACGATGCATAAAGCCGAAGGCATCGGCCTTGCGGCCACGCAGGTCGGAATAGACAAACGCATCGTTGTGATAGACACTACGAGGAGGACTGACAAGGATAAACCTGTATATCTGGACGATGAAGAGATTATCGAAAACAATAAGGGCCTCATAGTGGCCATTAATCCTGAAATAGTTTCCTCCGAGGAAAAGATTGTTTACGAGGAGGGATGCCTTTCGATACCCGATTTTAATTCAGACGTCGAAAGGGCCCGCAAAGTGCGGGTAAGGGCCTTAGGCCTTTCCGGGGAAGAGGTTATAATCGATGCCCAGGATCTGCTCGCCGTGGCCTTCCAACACGAAATAGACCATCTTAACGGGGTCTTGTTCATCGACAAGGTTTCCCCCCTGAAACGCTCCCTTTACAACGCCGCCATCAGGAAAAAAGAAAAGAAAAAAGATAAAGATTTAACCTCGGTTTCCTGAAATTTCTAAATCCAATGCCTCATAAAAATCAGCCGCTAAATTCGGTTTTCATGGGCACCCCTGATATCGCTAAGGCATCCCTTGAGATTGTCCTTGAACTTGATTCCAGCAATATCTTAGACCTTAAATGCGTATACACCAAAGGGCCCTCATGGGACGGCAAAAAAAAAGAATTCCGCGATTCCCCCGTTCACTCACTCGCGGAAAAAAAAGGCATAAGCGTAAGGACCCCTGAAACGCTCAAAAAAAATTTAACGGAAATAGAATATTTAAAATCCCTCAACCTGGAGTTGATTATCCTCGTGGCATTCGGTCAAATTCTTCCCGCCGATATTCTTTCCATTCCAAGATTCGGCGTGTTAAACCTTCACCCGTCTCTTCTTCCCGAACTCAGGGGTCCGGGCCCCGTCCATTTTGCCATCCTTAACCGGCTTAAATACAGCGGGGTTTCCATCATGTCCCTTGACGAGGGCGTGGACACCGGCCCCGTGATTGCCCAGAAGAGGATAAGGGTAAAAAAGGACGCCTATTACGACGAGCTTTACGGGGATCTTTCCCCAAGCGGGGCGCTGCTGCTTGGAGAGGTCATTAAAACCATTCATAGCCTGAGGATTCATTCGGCGTTGTTAGGGACTCCGCAGGACATCCCCGGCGGCCCGGAGGAGATTTTCCCTGTTTCGCCGGAAAAGTCCCTTTCAAGGATGATAAAGCCTTCAGACAGGATAATAAATCTCGCGGAAGATGAGCCTATAGAGACGTACGCGAAAATCAGGGCGTTTGGAGGGCTCGGAGGGGCGTTATTCTTATTCCGGGGCAAGAAAATAGGGCTTATGGAAGCGAGGCTCCTGGTTGATACCGAAGGATTCGCGGGAGCGGATGAAATTTATCCCGAAAAATATTATAATTATAAAGATTATTTTGAAAAATTGCCCAAAGGATTTGACGGGGGGGCAAATCTTCAATGCCCTCCTGGTTCCTTCGTTTTTTGCGCCAAAGAAGGCCTTATAGTAAACACCCTGAGGAAGGGCGTGTATATTGACATAAAGAAACTCAGGCCGGAGGGGAAAAATCCGATGGGGTACCGGGACTTTATAAACGGATTCAGGATAAAACAGGGCGATTTAATAGGGCAGGAAAGAATAAAATAGGATATTATGATCGCGAGAAAAGAACATTTATATTTTCTGAAAATAGTCTCCGCGTCCGTTTTCATGCTGACCGCCGCCGCGCTTTTTTTCTTCTGGATAGTCTCGGGTGGGATTGAAAGGCTGAGCCCTTATTTGCCGGAATACATCTTTGCTTTTTTTGTCCTTTCGGTTTTTTTCGTCCTTTTCATATTTTTTGCGACCCTTTTGTCAAAAGGCGGAATAAAAAGTCAGCCCCTCATAGGACCTGCGAGGTACATCCTGGTTAAATTTCTCTACCCTCTCGCCTTTTTTATTACATCCATCTTCAGGATAAACAGGGAAAAGATGCAGGCCTCTTTTATAGACATAAACAACTTTCTTCTTTTCTCCCCGAGAAGGAAGGTTAAGATTTCAAGACTGCTTATACTTCTTCCACACTGCCTTCAGCTTCATAACTGCAAGGCAAAGGTTACGGACGATATCCACAACTGCCTCAGCTGCGGGAAATGCAATATTAAAGAGCTTGCCCTCATGAGTGATAAAAAGGGTATTTTTATGGCTGTGGCTACCGGCGGCACGCTGGCAAGAAGGGTTTTAGAGGAAAAAAGGCCCGAGGCCGTCATAGCCGTCGCCTGCGAGAGGGATTTAAGTTCCGGTATAATAGACAGTTTCCCTCTGCCCGTTTACGGGCTTCCGAATATCAGGCCTAACGGCCCGTGCAGGGATACGCTCGTGGATACCGAAGCGCTGGGCGGTTTGATTGACAGGATAATAGCGTAAATAGCGTAATAAAAAAGGCAATCCGGATAAACGCGCGCGCTCAAAACCGATACCGTTGCTTCCTTTCGGACCTGGCGGAGTTTTCGACCATCGTGCCGCGTTCCCGAACTGCCCTTATTAATATATCACAAAACACCTTTTTTTAAAACCCTTTCACACCTCGTCGTGTTCGTTAAATTTTTTGTCCTGCTGCGGGTCGTGCCCCTTCATATATTCGACAAGGAGGGCGACGTGTTCCTTTTCTTCGTCCCTGTTATGCGCAAGGATTTTTTTAAGCCCCTCGTCTTCGGTGAGCTCTATTCTTTGCTGATATTTGTTTATCGCGTCAAGCTCCTCCCTGAGAGACTCCCTTGCCATTTCAAGGTTCTTTGCCGACTTTGACATTGTTAAATTTTCGTAACCGAACATGTTCCCTCCTTTTAATCCTTTTTTATTTAATTTATTTTGAGTTATTATATATTATACCATTAAACCAGGCAGGGTCCCCGGGTTGAAAAAATCTTCGCGGTGGGTTAATATTTATTATATAAAACCTGAGAGGCCAAATGGATTTAGAAAAGAAAGTCCTTGTAGGGATAGAGCTTAATTTCGAGACCCGGCTTATACTCGCCGCAGCGGCGTCGTTTTTCAGGAATTCCCCGGCAAAATTTTTTATCCTTTACTGCGTCCAGCCCGACCCCGTTCCCTTCATAAACAGGAACTCGAAATCAAGGCTTAACGAAGGCGATATAAAAGATGAAATGGAAAAAAGGATAAAAGATGCCGGCCTTTATTATCTTAATTGCGAAATTGTCCTTGTCCATGGCGCCCCTGCCATGGAGATACTTGACTTCTCCAGGAAAAAAGGGATAGATTTGATTGTCCTCGGTACCCACCAAAAGGCCCCGGTCAGGGAACTTATAACCGGCTC
>JAKAPT010000031.1 GCA_021806885.1 bacterium
AACAGGTTTATTTTCAAAAAACTTTAAAAAATGTTTAGAAGCATTTATACGGACTTCTTTTGTCCCGCTGGATACAGTCTGATTTTTAATATATTCTTCAAAAATTTCTTTAAAGGTATGCTCTACGGTATATTTTGCAGGTAAATTAAAGCGGTTTCGGATTGTATCCGCATAAATAGCTGATGCTATTTCTTTGGCTATTTCTTTTTCTTTTGTCTTGCAGGAATACTGATAAAGTTTATTGTCTATACTGAATTTGCACCAGTAAACCTGCCCGCGTTTATAAATATTCATACCTAAAAAAATGTATCCGAAATTGTATCTAAAATTCGTTAAAATTACATTAATTTTATCAGAATTTAGAAATTATGTCAATGTGAGATATTGCCTTAAGTGCCTTATTTACTGCGGTTTTGAATGGAGCGGGCAACCGGGTTCGAACCGGCGACACCAAGCTTGGGAAGCTTGTACTCTACCAACTGAGCTATGCCCGCGTTAAAATTAATATATCACAAAAATAAAAGATTGTAAACATTACGGGACGCGATTCGGACGCAACATTGGAAACGCGGTCAGCGGAAAGGAAACGTAGCGCGGTTCGGCGATATCTCGCCTCAATATCCTGTTCCTATTCCTGACAAAGCAGGAACGGGTTCAGCGGTTCTCGGAATAAATCCACTGAAGCTCATTTTTTACATATCTTTCAGGAGCGTAGATAACAGACTTAAGTCCGTAAGTGTTTTGAAAGGATTTTACCAGGGCGTCCGAAAGGCTATCGAAAGTCAAGCCGGAGGAAACTCCCTCCTTTTCCATTTCCTGGCGGATGCCGGTTATATTTTCAAAATATTCCGGTCTGATGCCGCCTTCCTCGAACAGTTCCAGATGTTCTTCGGGATTATAGTCCATATAAATCGAGCCGTGTTGGAGAAAGGCTTTTTCCGTGCGCCTCTGGGCGCTGCCGCAAATCTTTTTCCCGCCGAAGGTTATCTCGTAGGAACCAGCCTTCAGGAAGCAGTTAAAACCCTGGACGCGGTCAGACTTTTTCGCTATTAATTGTTTTGAAAGACCTTCTCCTACTGCAGAGGGACAATGAGATCCCGCCCCTCCTTTTCCGGAGAACAGATTTTCGTTATCGGGATTAAGACCGAGGTTCTTGAAAAAATTGAAGAGGAATTTTCCTATTTTCCTGTAGGTTTCCATTAATTTTCCCGAGAAAACCCCCTCTTTGCATGAGGATATTACGGCATATGTTATCTCGTTCTTATGCAGGACCGCCCTTCCGCCGGTGGGCCTTCTTACTATATCGTAACCTTTCTTTTCGGCCCTTAAAACAGCGCCCCTGGCATCGGCGTCTTTCTGAAAAAAACCGAGGGAAAGGGCCGGGGGCGAAAAATAATATACGCGCAGGGTGGGAAGGGAGGAAAATTCGTCGGTCTCTTGGTATCTTTTAAGGAGCCGAGCATCCAGCTCCATATTTTCTAATCCGGAAAGCCCCCCGGAAATTATAAGGTTAAAACCGTCAGGCTCAAGAGGCATTATTTTTAAGATAGTCTTCGTATCCGGAGGAATCCATAAGGTTGTCGAGCTCGTCTTCATTCGTAAGTTTGACGGCTAAAAGCCAGCCGTTATCATACGGCTCTTCGTTGACGAGCTCAGGCTCGTCTTTCAGGGATTCATTGATTCTTATGACATGGCCGGTAACGGGGGCGTAAAGCTCCGATACGGATTTGGCCGATTCTATCGTTCCGAAGGATTCATTCTGTTCGAGCTCGTAGCCTGCTTCAGGGAGATCCACGTAGATTATATCCCCGAGCTGATCCTGAGCGTAATCGGTAATACCTATTATGGCATTGTCCCTGTTAACCTTTACCCAGATATGTTCCGTGTTGTATTTGAGATTTTTTGGAATATCCATTGCTCCTCCCCGTTTTTAATTTAATATAATAATATCAAAAATAATTTTGAATTCAAGCCCGAAAACCGTACCGGTATATAATATAATTATTTAAACAAAAAAATTCAACTAACTTTTTCAAGGCAGGGGAAATTATTTATATTATCTCTCGAGGAACCTCTGGACATAGCCTATATCCACCTTGCCGGCCGCAAAGTTCGCGTCGTTCAATATCCTTTTCAGGAACGGTATATTGGTTTTTATTCCCTCTATTTCCAGTTCGTTCAGGGCGTTTTTTGCCTTGCCTATGGCGCCCTGCCTTGTAGCATCGTAAACGATAAGCTTGCCTATGAGAGAATCGTAATACGGAAGCACGTTGTACCCGCAATATACATAATCGTCCATTCTCACGTTAAGCCCGCCGGGCCTGTTATAAAACGTGATTTTTCCGGGGGAAGGCTTGAACGTCAAGGGGTCTTCGGCGTTTATCCTTAATTCTATGCTGTGCCCCTTTATTTTAACGTCTTCCTGTTTCAATCTCAGCCTGTCGCCGTTCGCTATCTTTATCTGTTCTTTTATTATGTCGGTATTGGTGACAAATTCCGTAACGGGATGCTCGACCTGGATGCGGGTATTTACCTCCATGAAATAAAAATCACCGTTTTTATCGACAAGGAATTCGAACGTTCCCGCGTTAATATAGCCTATTTCTTTTACGACCCTGATTATGGCCTCTCCTATATTTTTCCTGACGCTCGATTTGACCGCTATGGAAGGAGCCTCTTCGATAATCTTCTGGTGCCTCCTCTGGACGGAGCAATCCCTTTCCCCGAGGTATATCGCGTTTCCATACCTGTCGGCAAGGACCTGGAACTCGACGTGGCGGGGGTTCTCGCAGAATTTTTCAAGGTAGACGTCCTTGTCCCCGAAATAGGATTGCGCCTCCTGTCTTGCCTGATGATAAGCCTGCGGAAGGTGGGCCGGCGTAAGCACCATCCTGATCCCCCTGCCGCCTCCGCCCATCGAGGCTTTAAGGATCAGGGGGTACCCGATCTTTTCCGCCGCCTTTTTTATTTCTTCCTCGTTGTCCCCGACGTCATCGCTTCCCGGAAGCACCGGAACCCCAAGCTCCTTGACGAGTTTTCTCGCGTTTCTCTTGTTGCCGAGCCTGTGCATGTTTTCGGAGGTAGGGCCTATGAATTTAATGCCGCAGTTCTCGCAAATCTCGGCAAAATTTGCATTTTCGGAGAGAAAGCCGTAGCCGGGATGAATGGCTTCGCTGTCCGTAATCTCCGCGGCTGATATAATAGACGAGGTGTTAAGATAGCTCTTGTCGATCTGGTGCGGGCCTATACAAATGCTCTCGTCAGCGTATTTTACATGGAGGCCGTCTTTATCCACCGTGGAATAAACGGCCACGGTCTTAATACCCATTTCCTTGCAGGCGCGAATAATCCTAACCGCTATTTCGCCCCTGTTTGCTATTAAAATTTTTCTAAACATAGTTATCGCGTTTATTTATATTAATCAGATTATTACTGCGAGTTTTTCCGGACATCTGGAATTATAACGGCTCGACAAGAAACAAAGGCTGGTTGTATTCGACCAGTTGTCCGTTTTCAACAAGAATGGAAACAATGCGGCACTTCATATCGACTTCTATCTCGTTCATTATCTTCATTGCCTCTATGATGCAAACCGGGGTATTTTTTTCAACTATTTGCCCGGGTTCGACAAATGGAGGCTTGTCTGGGGAAGGAGACCTGTAAAATGAGCCGACGAAGGGGGAAACAATCTCTTTGACAATTGTCTTTTCGGTCAACTTTCCTTCCATACGCGCCATTAAATATTCCGTCTCTCCCGGCTTCGTCACCGGGGCACTTACTATTCCCGGCTGGCTTTTAGTCTTAGACGCCTTGTTTTCCCGCGATTCTTCCGGCGACTCCATGCTGAACGAGAGCTCTTCGTCGCCTTTCTTATAGTAAAACTCCCTTATCCTGTTCGACTTGATAAATTTTACGATATCCTTAATATCGTTAAGGTTCATTTTACGCTCACCCTTTCAATATAGGTTTTTGTTCTTGTATCCACCTTTATGGTATCTCCTTCATTAAGGAAAAGTGGGACGTTTATTGCCACGCCGGTTTCAAGGGTCGCGGGCTTCGTCGCTCCGGAAACGGTGTCGCCTCTTATGCCGGGCTCCGTCTGCACTATTTTCAGATTGAGAAAATTCGGCAGCTCGATGTTAATAGGCTTATGGTTAAAATAAAGCACCTTGACCTGGATATTTTCCTGGAGAAAACCGGAATCATCCCCTACGGCATCCTTATTTATATGGATCTGGTCGTATGTGTCAGTATCCATAAACACGAAATCATTGCCGTCGGCATAAAGATACTGCATGTTCTTTTCCTCGACGTTAGGGGTCTCCACTTTCTCGCCCGCCCTTAAGGTCCTGTCGATCACCCTTCCGGTTATAAGGCTCTTTAGCTTTGTGCGGACAAACGCGCCGCCCTTTCCGGGCTTTACGTGCTGGAACTCTGTTATCTCAAAAGGCTCCCCGTCCATTTCTATTTTTAATCCACGCTTGAAATCGGTAGTCGAATACAAAAAAGAAAATCCTCCTTATTAGCGAACTTGTAATATTATAGTAGATGTAATACTTTAAAACAAGGTAGAACAAAAATCAACCTTTTTAATTAGTCCCCTTTTCTAACGAAAAAGATTTCCCGGCGGAAAAGTTAAAAAGGTGTTTTATGGCTCTTTTTGTCTATGGTTGTTATGACCTCCGCCCCGGATGCGTTGACATAGACCATGTCCTCCAGCCGCACGCCGAATTCTCCCTCGATATAGATTCCGGGCTCAATGGTAAAAACCATGCCTTCTTCGAGGATTTCCTCGTTTTTGGCGTATACGAACGGGTATTCATGTATGTCAAGGCCGACGCCGTGTCCGAGCGAATGAGTGAAATATTTTTCGTAACCTTTTGTCTTCATGTAATCCCTCGTCATCCTGTCCAGGTCCTTAAATTTGGCCCCGGGCTTCGCGTTTGATATCGCGAGCTGCTGGGCCGAATAAACCGTGCCGTATACGTCAAGAAATTTCTTGTCGGGATTTCCGAGATGAAGCGTTATGGTCTCGTCGCTTTTATAATGGTTCCACTGCGCCCCGAAGTCGCAAAGAAGGATCTCGTCCGGGTCTATCTCCGAGGAGGACGGCGTTCCATGCGGCATGCTTGAATTAGGACCGGAAAGAACTATCGTATCGAAAGACTCGGATGAGCCTTTATCTATAAGCAGTTTCCTGTAAATTGAAACAACGTCTTTCTCCGCGCGCCCTTTTCCGGATACTGCATTGTCAAGGAACTCCTTAAGGGAGGCAATAAGGGACTCCTCCGCGATGGAAACCGCCTTTTTAATATAGGAAAGCTCGTCTTTATTTTTTATGACGCGGATTTTTGAAAGAAGTCCGTCGGACGGAATGAACTTTACCATGTTATTGAAATAATTCTTAAAGCCCCGGTATTCCTCATAGGAAAAAAAGTTCGATTCGAATATCACGGCCTTGCGCCCTCTCCCCGGGTTGGGGGACGGGGGGGAGCCTTCGTGGGAAAGCCTTTTTAAAATGTCTGATGCTATCTCTTTATAGGTCTCTTTTACGCCGACGATATCAACGCCTTCCCTTGCTTCCTTCCGGGCCCTTTCTATATACCTTCCGTCGACGAATAGAACAATCTGCCCCTCGTAAGATGGCACGAAAGCGAAACCCTCCCCCGTGTAGCCGGTAAGATAGTATATGTTTGAGGGGTTTTTTATTATAATTCCCGAGGCTTTCCTGCTTTCCATCTTAGACTTTATTTCCGATAAGGCGCCGGAAGGGGTCATCGCTGGGATTCCCGGTACTTCTTAAATTTTTGAAGGAGGTCCTGAAGAAGGCTCTCTTTTCTCATTTTGATAACTTCCTGAAGCCTTTTTATGTCGGCGGTCAGGTTTGAGTCAAAGGGATTTTCTTTAAGAAGTTCTATGTATATTCCCAGAGCCGCCGGGTAATGCCCCTGCGCCTCGTAGATACCCGCGATTGTCCTTGTTTTTGCTTCCGCCATAATATATACTTTTAGCATACAACAATTAAAGCAGTCAAGGGGAACATGGCGCAAGATCCTTTGGACGTGTCCGGGCTCGAAAGAGAAATAAACCTCTACATTTCATACCTTAAAATCGAAAAGGGGCTGAGCCCCAATACCGCCTCATCATACTACCTGGACCTTATGAGATTTAATTCCTTTGTCCTGGATAAAAAACTCGACTATAAAAACCTGTCGCCCCTTTTCTTTCAGGATTTTCTTTCGTATTTAAGCGGGAAGGGACTGAGCGGGAAAACCAGGGCAAGGTTTTATTCATCGTTAAAAGGGTTTTATAAATACCTGTACAAAAACGGGAGGGTTAAGGAGTTCCAGTTCAAGGACATCGAATATCCATTCGTCGCGAAAAAACTCCCTGAGTTTCTTACGAAGGATGAAATCGCAAGAATTATAAACGTTACTTTTAAGGATGGCGATGATTTCGTAAACTTAAGAAACAGGTTTATTTCGGAACTCCTCTATTCAAGCGGCCTGAGGATTTCCGAACTTGCGGCGCTCAAACTGGAAAATTTCAATTTCGAGATGAATTTCATAAGAATCAGGGGAAAGGGATTAAAGGAAAGGATAACCCCGTTCGGCCTGCCGGTAAAGGAAATGCTAAAAAAGTACCTCCCTTTAAGGCAGAACCTCGACCGGAACAACAAGGGGTTCGTCTTTATAAGTAAGAAGGGCGCGCCGCTAACGCGGCAGGGTTTATGGAAAATAATTAAAAAGGCGGCCATTTTGGCAGGCATGACCAAAAACATCACCCCCCACATGCTGAGGCATACGTTCGCCACCCATCTTCTGGAGGGCGGGGCGGATTTGCGCTCCATTCAACAGATGCTGGGACACTCAAGCATAGCCACTACCGAGATATACACCCATACGAGCATTTCGCACCTGAAAAACCAGCACCTTAAGTTTCATCCGAGGAATAAATAAACCGGACGCCTTTTACGGGACTCTTTTACAGACCCTCGACTAACGCCTTTTTTATCCTGTTTATGGTGAGGAGGCTTTTAATCTTTTTCCCGTCTTCCCCCTTTATATAAAAAGTGTCATACGCCTTGTTCCCCTCGGTGGTTATTTTCGAGGTGAAAATATTTATGCCGAACCTGTTGAAAATCCTTCCTATGTCGTAAAGGAGGCCTTTCCTGTCAAGGGCCTGAATCTCTATCACGGTAAACTCGTCGCTAAGGCTGTTGTATATTTCCACGGAGTTTGAAACCCTGGGGGCGCTTTTCTTGTACAGCTTCTCGCTCTCCATTTTTTTCCTGAACATGTCGTTCAGGGAGGCGCGTCCGTTAAAAACATTGAAAAAGGTGTTTCTGAGCTTGTGCCAGTCTATATTGTTGTCTATATTTTTATACAGGTGGTTGATAAAAAAAGCGTCTATAAACAGTCCGTCCTTGCGGGTGTTTATATCCGCCGTCATGATATTGAAATCAAAAAACGAAAGCACTCCCGTTATCTCGGAGAATATGGATTTTTTGTCGTACCCGCAGATGGTTATTTCATAATAATCCTCTTCCTTGTGCGCACTTGCCAAAAAATTAAACTTGTGGGAGGGGGAAATCTTCGAGAATAATTTCAGGTGTAAAAGCACGTTTTCCGGCGTTTCCCTTACCAGATATTTCCGGGGGGAATAAAACCCCGAGCTGTAATTCGATATGAACGATTTAAGGCCCTCCGCGTCCCCTTTAAATTTTTTAAGAAAATTATATCCCCTTTTGCCTATAAAACCGGATATGTAATCCGTGATGCCGCGGGCGTAATACTCATCGCTTTTGAAGTATTCCGCCGTGTTTTTTATAAAAGAGGAAGTCCTTTCGAATAGCTCTATAAGCAGCATCTTTCTCCAGGAGTTGAACCTCGTTTTAGAAACAGCCATAGAATCGCATATGCTCACTATAAAAAGAAGTTTTAACCTCTGGGCGTCCCTGGCTACGCCCGCGATGGATTTTATGGTGGAAGGGTCATGAATGTCCCTTCTTTCCGATGTAAGAGGCATGAGAAAATGATTGAGTATCAGAAACCAGACCAGCGACCTTGCGTTTTCATCCATGCCTATCCTTTTTGCCGCCTTTACCGCTATTCTTGCGCCTATGCTTTCATGATGGGAGGAATAGCCCTTTCCTATGTCGTGAAGAAGAAGCGAATAATTTAAAACCATGAGGTCGTTCTCATCTATATCTTCAAAGATATATTTTAGTTCCCTGTTTATCTTGAGGTTAACCATTTGCTGAAGATAGTTAATACCGTTTAAAGAATGAGCGTCAACCGTATAAATATGAAATATGTCGTTAGTCGAAAGGGAATCTATCTTTTCGAACTCGGGTATGAGGGCGGACAGGATGCCGGTTTCGTGCATTAAAAGAAGGGTCTCATACACTCTTTTCTTTTTTTTGAGCAGGCTTAAAAAATACGTTTTGGCATAATCGGCGTTCTTTATCTCGCTCCTGTAAGAGGAGGCCGCTTTTTTTAAAAGATTTATCGTAACGGGGTCGAGCCTGTCCCCGGTAGCCTGGTAGGCCTCGAGAAGGGTAAATAGATTTCTAGGACCGGATAGAAACTTTTCTTCGAAAGAAATGTTATGGTCCGGAGATACGGGCGGATTAATGGTTTTGAGGTAAAGCGACTTTTTAGGCCTGTTCAGAACTATCGAGGGTTTTATCATCAGGCTTACCGCCACTCTCGATATTATATGCATGTTTTTGGCGCTCTTGTAGTAATCGTGCATGAAATACTCGATCTTGTTCAGAAACCTGCCGTCCTTGTAAAATAATTCTCTTGACGCCCTTTCCTGCAGTTCAAATGAAAGCCTGTCCACCTTTTTCCCTGAAATCAAATGCATCATTATTCTTACCTTCAGGATAAATTTCTTCGCCTCGTAAAGGTCATTAAGGTCATCGGCGCCGAGGATTGGCGCGAAAGGAATGCTTATTTCATTTCCGGGAAAGACGGATGTGGCGCGAACCCCGCCTGTTATGGAATAAAGCCATTCGCAGTATGAATAGTCCCTGAGTCCCCCGATCCCCTCTTTCACGTCGGGCTCGAGGAGAAAAATATCGTTGTCGGTCATTACGTTTACAAGCCGCCTCTGCCTTAAGCTTTTCATCATTTCAAGCGCGAACACGTTTCTCGCGTCTATCTTTTTGAATTCGGCCTTGAAGGAATCGAACAGTTCCCTGTTCCCCCCTATATACCTTGCGTCAATGAACGAGGTGTACGTGTTTAAATCCGTGGACATAAGGGAAACGGCCTCGTTTATCGTCCTTACGCTCTGGGCCATGTCCACCGAGGCGTCCCAGAAAAGATAAAAAAATCCCTTAAGCCTTTTGCCGACGCTCTCATGGTCCTCGCCTCCCCCGGTAAGAATCATTATGTCAATATCGGAATACGGGCACAGTTCCATCTTAGAATAGCTTCCCGCCGCTATAAGGCAGAAATCCTCAGCACCGGAGGCGTAAGAAAAAGCCTCGTTCACGAGGCCGTCGAAAAAAATAGAAATTCTTTTAGAGGCGTGAAAGGAGGAAAAATCCAGGAGGTCCCCTTTTAATTTTGAAAATTCAGAGGAAATCCTTTGCTTTAAGGATTGGGGGGAAAGATGGCGGGAGGGACCTGGCATGGTTAGGCGACTCTTTCCAAAAGTTTAAATAAATACTTAAAATCAAGTTCTTTGAATTCGAACCGCCCTATTTCCCTTACAAGGACAAATTTTATTACCTTTGAACTTACCTTCTTGTCGAGTTTCATGGCTTCCACGTATTCTTTCGGGGAAAACGGCGGCATATCCACGGGAAGCCCTGATTTTTTAATAAGGTTTATAATCCTTTCTTTGGTTTTGCCGTCGCAAACCCCGAGGTCATTCGATGCCGTGGCGGCGAAGGCCATGCCTATCGCGACTGCCTCCCCGTGCTTTATTCCTTTATAATTATAAAGCGTTTCAATAGCATGCCCAATGCTGTGGCCGAAATTAAGAACGGACCTCAGGCCCGTTTCCTTTTCGTCCCTTTCCACGACTCCTGCCTTAATCGCGCATGACCATTTAATTATACGGGTAAGAGCGGGGCTTTCCATGCAAAGGATTTTATCCATGCCGGATTCCAGGGATTTAAAAAGGCTCCGGTCAAGGACGATGCCGTATTTTATAACCTCGGAAAGGCCGTTTTTGAACTCGCGGGAATCCAGGGATTTAAGAAAATCCGTGTCTATTACGACCAGCCTCGGCTGGTAAAAGGCCCCTATAAGGTTTTTGCCGCCCGGATGATCTATGCCGGTTTTCCCCCCGACGGAGGAATCCACGTCGGAAAGAAGAGTAGTAGGAAACTGGACAAGGTTCAAGCCTCTTAAGTATGTCGCCGCGGCAAAACCGGCCAGGTCTCCCACTACGCCGCCGCCAAAGGCAATAACATATTCGTTCCTTTCAAATCTGTTTTTAATCAAATTGTCATACAGCAGGGAAAGGTATTTCTGGCTTTTGGTTTCCTCGCCGTCGGGAACGACGGCAAAAACCGGTTTTATCCCGCATTCAAGAAGAAGTCTCTTCATGGCCTTTCCGTAGAGCCGGTTTACGGTTCTTGACGTTACTATGAAGGCGCGTTTTTTTACGCCAACGGAACCCAGAACGGGGGCAAGGTTAGAGGGAGAAAATATGCCGCGGCCGATTAAAATATCGTAGCTATCGTCCTTTTTTGACTTGCTTAAATCAATCCTTATTTTATTGAATTTCATTTTCTTATAGCGCGGATGCAAAAATATTAATTTCCTCCGCGACTGCCTCAAGGGAGACCCCCTCGGTATAAACCGTCAAATCGGCCCTGGAGTAAAACTTTTCCCGTTTTTTAAGTATCCTTTTTACGTCATCTCTTGAGAAGCCGCCATTTCCAAGGACGGGGCGGTTTTTTTCGTTCTTAATCCTCTTGAATATCTCTTCGTCCCCCGCTTTAAGATAAATCACGAGGCCGGTATCTTTTAAAATTTTTATGTTGTCGCCAAAAGCGGGCATTCCGCCTCCGGTAGATATTATCCATCTGCCGCTTTTGCCCCTGTAAGGAATACCTCGTTTTTTTAAAAAACCCTTTATATCGTCTTTATGTTTTTCCAGGTCTCCTAGAATTTTTCCCTCCAGGCTTCTAAAATAAGGCTCTCCTTTTTTTTTGAATATTTCGGGTATGCTCATACCCTCCGTTTTCTCTATAACCCTGTCCAGGTCTATAAAACCCAGTCCGGTTTTCTTCGCGAGGAGCCTGCCGGCCGCGGTCTTGCCCGCCCCCATGAAGCCTATAAGAACCAGGTTCGTTTTAATATGGCTCATTTTCCACCCGGAAGTTGCTTAATATATCCCTCGAAGTTCCTGGATATTTCCTTCAGGCTGTCTCCGCCGAACTTTTTAAGGAAAAAAAGGCAGATGGAAAAGGCGAGCGCCGCTTCACCTACAACGGAGGCGGCAGGAACGGCGCAGACATCGCTTCTTTCAAGGAAGGCCTTTTCGGGCTTTCCGGTTTTCAGGTCGACGGTGTCCAGATATGGTTTCATCAGGGTAGGAATAGGCTTCATAGCGCATTTTACTATTATATTTTCCCCGTTGGACACGCCTCCCTCTATCCCGCCCGCGTTATCGCTTTTGCGGCAGAATCCCTTATTGCCGCAGGAATAAATGGAGTCCTGGAATTCGGAGCCCTTCATGGAAGCTGATTTAACGCCCATGCCTATTTCAACGCTCTTAATGGCCTGGATGCTCATAAGGGACATGGCGATATGGCCGTCGAGCTTTTCGTCCCACTGGGTAAAACTGCCAAGGCCGGGCGGGACCTTTTTTGCCTGTACTATAAAAATTCCGCCGGCCGTGTCTCCCGCTTTCTTAATCCTGTCTATATTTTTCTTGATTTCATTTTCCGCCTCCGGGAAAGGCATTCTAAGTTCCGAGCGGGAAATATTTTTAAGGATTTTCCCGTCGAAGAGGTCTAACTCCGGAATTTTTTCGTCCCCTATTCCCCCTATGCTCAAAACCGCTGAGGAAAACTCTATCCCGAAATTTTTCAAAAGAAGCTGGAAGAGGGCGCCTGCGGCCACCCTTGAGGCCGTCTCGCGCGCGCTTGAGCGCTCGAGAATGTTTCTTATATCGTCCTGGCCATATTTTAAAGAACCCGCGAAATCGGCGTGGCCGGGCCTTGGGATATGGATTTTCGCGTCTTCCGAAAGAGGTTTGAAGGCGTCCATCCTTTCCTTCCAGTTTTCGAAATCCCTGTTTTTAATGAAGATGGAGATGGGGGAGCCGGTTGTATAACCGCCCCTCACGCCGGAGAGGAACTCAACCTGGTCGGATTCTATTTTCTGTCTTGCCCCCCTTCCGTAACCCGACTGCCTCGCCCTTAATTTTTCGTTAATAAACGAGGAGTCTATCTTTACGCCTGAGGGAAAATTGTCTATTATGGTAACGAGCCCTTTTCCGTGGGACTCGCCCGCCGTAAGGAATCTGAGCATATAAATTTAATTTAATTAAAATTTTTATTAATAATTTAAATGAAAGACCGGGTAATTGTCAACCCTCGATCATGGCATACGCGCTGTGATTATGGATGCTTTCAAAATTTTCGGCTTCAACCCTGAAGTTCTTTATATTTTTATTTACTTTTATGATTTTCCCGACGCACCGTACCACGTCCTCGACGAAACGCGGATTGTCGTAGGCCGTTTCTGTGATAAACCTTTCGTCCTCCCTTTTTAAAAGGGGGTAGACGGGAGAGCTCGCGCAGGATTCCACCCATTCTATCACATCCTCGAACCATACCAGTTTCGTAAATTCCAGCGAAACGGAAACCACCCCCCTCTGATTATGAGCGCCGTATTTAGATATCTCTTTTGAGCAGGGACAAAGGGTATTCACCGGGACCTTTACGCCGATTTTTATAACGCTTTCTTCGCCCTCATCCTTTTCCGGTCCATGATATTCACTGATTGTCCCGCTGTAAAAACATATGTATTCCATAAGGCTTTTTTTTCCGCTCACGGGGGCGGACTTTTCGATAAAATACGGAAATTCCATCTCCACGGAGGCGGAGCTCGCGTTCAAAACCTTTTTGATTTTTCTTAAGATGTCGGGGAATTTCACTATGCTTACCTCCCCGCGATATTCGTTCAACACCTCAAGAAACCTGCTCATATGGGTTCCCTTAAAGTAATGGGGAAGGTCGACGAACATGTTTATATCGGCAACCGTATGCTGAAAGGATTTTTTCTTGTCGAGGACGGAAATCGGATAGCGGAGATTTTTTATGCCGACCTTGTCTATGGCGATTCCTCTTTTGTCCCTTGAACCCTGGATATCTTTAAGCATTAATCAATTTTACCAGAAAAATAGGTTTTTCAAAACACATCTTTAAGGGGGCACCCTTCACAGGAGGGTTTTTTCCTGCAATGGAGCTTTCCCACGTTGACGAGAAGGGCGTGATATTCATTGTAAACCTCGACGTTTTCGGGCGTGGAGGGGATCGAGCAATGGAATATTTTCTGGATGTTTAAGTATTTTTCCTTCAAGGCGCCTTTAACTATCCCGTGCCTTTCAAGCACCCTTCTTGTATAGGCGTCTACCACGAAAACCGGCTTATTAAGGGCATAAAGGATGATGCTGTCCGCCGTCTCCTCTCCTATACCGAACACCCCGAGGAGTTTTTCTCTTATGGAGGAAATATCCTCCCTTTCCATACGCCTTATGGAAAAATTAAACTCCTTCCCCGCAAATTTTACAAACTCCTTGATTTTTTTTGCCTTCTGGTTAAAATAACCCGCGGGTTTTATAAGGCTTTTTAATAAATCAATCTCCGCTTTATCGAGCGCCTCGAAGGAAAGAAGGCCGCGGGATTTAAGATTGCTTATGGCTTTTTCCACGTTGGTCCATGCCGCGGACTGGGTGAGTATGGCGCCTATAATGACCTCGGTTTGCGTTTCCCCGGGCCACCACCCCATAGGGCCGTAAGCGGATGAAAGAACCCTGTAAATCTTTGGGATTTCGGAAAGGGGCCGGGAATTAATTGTTTCTGTTTGCAAGGCCTATGATTTCCTTTATGTCTGAAAACCCTTTTCCCCGAAGGTATTCTTCGAGGCCGGATGAAATCTCGGGGATTATCCCGGGATTTATAAAAGAATACGTGCCCACCGCGACGGCGCTTGCCCCGGCGAGGAAAAATTCCGCAGCATCCTCAAAGCAGGATATACCGCCCATTCCGATTATAGGAATCCTTACCGAGTTATAGACTTCGGCAACGAGCTTTATGGCGACGGGCTTGACCGCGGGCCCCGAAAGGCCACCCGAACCATTGCCGAGCTTGAATCTTCCCGTCTTAATATCTACCCCGGCCGACGGTATCGTGTTTATGAGGGAGATAATGTCCGCCCCGGCCTTTTCGCATACCTCGGCTATAAGCCCTATTTCCGAAACCATAGGGGTCAACTTGACTATGAGGGGTATTTTCCCATGAAGCGTTTCCTTGACGGATGAAACAAGCTCGTAAATGATTTCCGGATTGGAGCCGAAGCTTCTGCCGCCCTCTTTAACGTTCGGACAGGATATGTTCGCCTCGAGGGCGCTTATGCCCGGAACTCCCGCGAGCCTAGATGCAAGGGTAACGTAATCCAGGGTGGAATTCCCGAAGAAATTTACTATAACGGGCTTTCCGAACCCCGCCATTTTGGGAAGTTTTTCTTTAAGGAACTCTTCAAGCCCGACATTTTGAAGTCCTATGGAATTAATGAGTCCGCAGCCGGCCTCGGAAATCCTGGGCATCTCATTGCCCCTCGAAGGATTAAGGGATATACCCTTGGATACGAGAGCGCCAAAGCGGGAATAATCTATTATGTCGGCAAATTCCTCTCCGTACCCGAATGTACCGGACGCGGGCATTACAGGGTAGTCCAGGGCCAGGCCCGCGAGTTTCACGGAAAGATTTATCTTCTTCGCCGGTTCCGGGGGTTCTTTTTTCGTAGGATGCGAGATAGGGAGCGGCTCGGATGGCTTGTCGAACTCGTAGAGATCGTTCGCGAAAAAGACAGGGCCGTCCTTGCAAACCCTTTTAAACGCGAAACTTCCCGAATCGTCCCTGCATTTTACTACGCATCCGAGGCAAACGCCTATACCGCAGCCGAAATTTTCCTCGAGGGAAAGCTGCAGGGAGCCTGACAGGGAATTGCCCTCTAACTCGGAAAAAAGTTCCTTGAGCATCGGCTTCGGACCGCAGGAGTAAAAGGAGGCGCCGGCGTACCTTTTGAGGCGGCCGCTCAATAGCTCGACTATATTGCCGTTAAAGCCTTTCGTTCCGTCATCCGTGGCAAAATAAACCTCTCCCGCCCCGGCGCCGGTTAACGATTCTCCAAAGTAAAGCTCGTCCGCGGTCCTTGCCCCGTAATAAACTATATTTTCCCCCTTAAGCCTCTTTAAAAGGGAATATATAGGGGCTATGCCTATGCCGCCGGCAATAAGAACATGAAGGGGGCTTTTATCGTCAATTTTAAAGCCGTTGCCAAGAGGCCCCGTTACGCTTAACAGGTCCCCTTTTCCAAGCGCGCTGAGCGTTTCGGTGGACTTACCGTAAACCCGGTATAATATCTCGAACTCGTCCTCGGCGGCTTTATTAAAGATAGAAAAGGGGCGGCTTAAAAGGGAAGACCATCCTGCCTTTATCATGACAAACTGGCCGGGTCTGTAACTTGAGGCTATGAAAGGATTTTTAAGCCTCAGGAGGTAAACCCCGGGGGCGCCTTCGATTTTTTGATTGGAGGATACCAGGCACTCTTCGGATACGACCGGTTTTATCTCACCATACATAGGGCGTCCTCTTTGTTGTCTTTATAATATTCCTTTCTTAAAAGAAAAATTTTGAATCCGAACCGCTTATACATTTTTATGGCAACATTGTTTGAAACCCTCACCTCGAGAAAAAATGAGGTTATGCCTTTTTCAGAATATTTATCGAGAATGTCCTTAAGCATGAAAGACCCAATCCCTTTCCCTTGAGAGTCTTTTGATACAGTAATATCGAGAATATGCATCTCGTCAAGCACCGCGTAAAAGATAAAAAACCCAAGGACTTTTGAATGAAGATCCAGCCTAAGGCTTCGGTCCAGGGCAATTTTTCCGGAGCCCCGTCCTTCGATTAAGGCGCCTGTTTCATCATTTGTGAAACATACATAAAACCTGGAACCATCCTTCGAAAATTCCTCCTTGAACATCTTTTTTTCCCAGAAGGTTTTGGAACACGCGGAGTGGATGGAAAACATCTCTGAGGCAACTTTATCTGCGACCTTGGGACGGCATACTCCCGGCCTATATGATTTATCGTCCTTTAAATCGATAAAATTAATACTGAGTTTCATTCCCCAAGAAAACCTCCTCCCCCGGGGGCATTAAAGCAA
>JAKAPT010000032.1:0-8697 GCA_021806885.1 bacterium
CCGCTAAGCGTCACGGCGACTGAACAGGTCTTATTAAAATCCTGTATAAATGGGGCGTCGACAAGCGGCAAGTCACAGGATTTTGATTCCTGCATTCGGAGGTTCGAATCCTCCCGCCCCAGCCAGTTATAAAGTTCTATTGTTTGGGGTTTTCTTAGCACGATGAAGGTCAAGGCAAAGATCACGACCGAAGGGAGTCATCCTCCCGCCCCAGCCAGTTATAAAGTTCTATTGTTTGGGGTTTTCTTAGCACGATGAAGGTCAAGGCAAAGATCACGACCGAAGGGAGTCATCCTCCCGCCCCAGCCAGTTATAAAGTTTTAGCAGTAACCACTACGATAAGGAGTAAAGGTGAAAATGCCCGATAGATTAAAATTATTCACGGGAAATTCCAATGTGGATCTTGCCAAAAAAATGGCGGATTATATCGGAATTCAGTTAGGAGACGCCGAAGTATATAATTTCAGCGATGGGGAAACTTTTATAAACATAAATGAAAATGTGAGGGGATACGATATTTTCCTGGTTCAATCCACATCTAATCCCGTAGATAAAAATCTCATAGAACTTTTAATAATGATAGACGCCATGAGAAGGGCATCCGCTAAAAGAATAACGGCTGTTATCCCGTATTATGGTTATGCCAGGCAGGACAGAAAGACCGCGTCAAGGGTTCCAATAACGGCGAAATTAGTAGCCAATATAATAACCACTGCCGGGGCCGACAGGGTTCTCGCAGTGGATCTGCACGCGGGACAGATACAGGGGTTTTTTGATATTCCCGTCGATCACCTTTATGCCGTTCCTGTCCTTGTCGATTATATTAAGGAAAAAAATTATAATCCCGAAGAAATAGTAATTGTATCTCCCGATGCCGGCGCAGTGGAAAGGTCAAGGGAGCTCGCGAAACATCTTACAGCCAACCTTGCTATAATAGATAAAAGAAGGGTAAAGGCAAATGTAGCGGAAATAATGAACGTCATCGGGGATGTTAGGGGGAAGGTTGCCATTATGCTCGATGACATGATAGACACGGCAGGTACGATAACCCAGGGGGCATTGGCGCTCAAGAAGGAAGGGGCAAGAGAAATAATTGCAATGGCCACTCACGGAGTGCTTTCAGGACAGGCGATGAAAAGGATAGACGATTCCCCTATAAAAGAATTAATAATTACCGATACTATATCCCAGAAAAACAGGACCGATATATCGAAAAAAATTAAAATATTAAGCGTGGCAAATTTACTTGGAGAGGCTATAAACAGGATCCACGACGAGGACTCCGTTAGCTCTCTCTTTATATAAATAAAATAAAAATATAACAAAGGAGAATAAGGTTGGAATTAATTAATCTGAATTTAAAAATAAGAGACAAGAAAGACAATGTTAGATCCCTCAGGAGAAAAGGATTAATACCTGCGGTTATTTATGGTAAAAAAATGAGCAATAGCCCGCTACTAGTTGATTCAAAAGAGTTTTCTGTTGCTTTTGCCAGGCATTCTACCTCATCCCTTATAAATATCCTGAGCAAGGAGAAGAGCCTGGAAGGGAAAACAGCTGTTATAAAAGAAATACAAAAAGATCCGGCAACCGAAGCGATTATTCACATCGATCTTCACGAGGTCTTAATGGACGAGATGATCGAGATAGAGGCGACGGTTCACTTCACTGGAAAACCTGAAGGCGTCAAGTTGGGCGGGATCCTTGAGCCCATTATGAGGCATATCCTTATAAAAGGGTATCCGAAAGATATTATAGATACGATCAATGTCGATGTTTCATCGTTGAAGATTGGCGATATAATACATATAAAAGACCTTAAGCTTCCCGAGGGTATCGAGGTTCTTGCAGATGAAGACGCGCCCGTGGTAATGGTCGCCGAGCCGACTATTGAAGAGGTGACTGCTCCAGCTGAGGCAGAAACGGCAGAAACGGCGGAAGCGGCCGAACAGCCCCAGACCCAGCCCAAGGCTTAATCAATTTACCCATCTTGCTATAAATGGAAAAGAAGCGAAGCGAAGTTCAGCGAAGCTCACTTTCCCCGAATATTTTCATATTCGGTCTTGGAAATCCTGGCCGAGAATATAAGCTGTCAAGGCACAACTTAGGTTTCATGGCTATAGACAGCTTTGCCGGAAGGCTCGACTTTCCTGATTTTTCCCATAAAGATAATTATGATATTTCATCAAAGGAAATCTCTGGTAAATATGTCTTTTTAATTAAACCGCTTACGTTTATGAACCTGAGCGGGAGGGCCGTAAAAGAAGTATTAATTAAAAACGGTATATTTGATCTCCCGTCTAGAAGGGATGAATCCACTGTTGTTGTGATACATGATGACCTTGACCTGAAATTTGGGTCATTAAAATTGAAATTCGGCGGAAGCGGGGGTTCCCATAACGGGATAATATCCGTTATTGAATCCTTAAAGAATAAAAATTTTATCAGACTGAAACTTGGGATAAATTCCCTTGAAAAAGCTAAATTCAATTCCGGGGCCGATTTCGTCTTATCCAGGTTTTCAAAAGAAGAGATGAACGCGTTGCCGGATTTCCTGGATAAAGTAACCAACTTGTTGCAAACCTTTATATCAGGGGGTATTTCAAAAGCAATGAACGGTTTCAATAAAAAATAAAAAATGGGTCTTAAATGCGGTATAGTCGGCCTTCCTAATGTCGGCAAATCAACAATATTTAACGCCATAATCTCCGGTAGCGCCGAGGCAAGCAATTATCCTTTTTGCACCATAGAGCCGAATGTCGGCATAAAACCGGTAAGAGATGAAAGGCTTGACAGGTTAAAGGAGATGGTAAACCCTGAAAAAGTTACGCCCACCTTCGTTGAGTTCGTAGACATAGCCGGACTTACAAAGGGTGCGTCAAAAGGAGAGGGGTTGGGAAATAAATTTTTATCGCATATAAGGAATGTCGATCTTGTAATTCATGTGGTAAGGGTTTTTAACCAGTCTTCAGTCATTCACGTGGAGGGAGAGGTTAATCCGGTAAGGGACCTGGAGATCATAAATACCGAGCTTGCCTTAAGCGATATTGAAATCCTTTCCAGGCATATCCAGAAAGTAGAAAAGATTGCCAGAAGCGGTGATAAGGCAGCCGCGTCCAACCTCGAATTTCTCAAAATAATCAATGCGCAATTGTCCGAAAACGGAGAAATCAAAAATACGGATTTTATTCCGGAAGAAAAAACTCTTTTAAAATCCCTCGGAATAATATCTTCCAAGCCAGCTCTGTATATCCTTAACGTAGATGAGAACATGCTTTTCGAAGAAAGTCTTTTAATAAAAGAAATATCCGAAATTGCCTCTTCAAAAAACATTCCCGTTATAAGGTTATGCGCCAAACTTGAAGAGGAACTTGCGGCCCTGCCGGAAGAAGATAAAGGAGACTTTTTAAAGGATTACGGTTTAAAACAATCCGCTCTCGATATAGTGGCAAAAGAAAGCTTCAGACTTCTCGGGCTGATTTCGTTTTTCACCCAGGGAAAACAGGAGGTAAGGGCCTGGGAAATTAAAAATGGATGGAAAGCCCCACAGGCCGCCGGCACGATTCATTCCGATTTCGAAAAAGGGTTTATAAGGGCAGAGGTCATTTCTTATGAGGATTTTATTAGGACAGGCTCGGAAGCAAATGCCGCAAAAATGGGTCTTTTAAGGCTTGAAGGAAAGGATTACGTCGTTAAAGACGGCGACATAATGCATTTCAGGTTTAATGTTTAAGTTTATCCAAATAAAGGGTAATTGTATTTATTACGCCAACCCTCATCATCATAACCGCGTAGGCCGCAAGAAGAAGGGCCGCAAGCTTTCCTGCCGCGACGGAGCCTTTTTTACCAAGATATTTCAAAATTATCCGGCCATTTATCAGTGCTAAATAAACTATAAAAAGATTAACTATAAAAGAAATTAAAATGACACCGTAATTATAGACTCCTGTCAGTATTAAAAGGGTTGCAAGGACTCCCGGACCCACGATCAGCGGAACCCCTATGGGAACCACACCTAAATCAGACCTATCCGAGGAACCCATATTTTTTAACTTGTCCGTTAAAAGATTATTAATAGATATTATTAATAAAAGGAGCCCTCCGGCAATCTCGAAATCATAAATGGAGATTCCCATAATATCAAAAATCCATTTCCCAAGGAGAAGAAATCCTATTCCGACGCTAAATGCGGTTATTATAGAGCTCCTTCTTATTCCTTTTTCTTCATCGGATGAAATATCCCTTACAAAATCAAGATATATCGGAAGGACCCCGAATATGTCTATCGCGACAAACAGGGGGATAAAGGACAAAAGTAAATCTCTAAAAAATGTTATAATAAAATTTTCCACTTAAATTATTACATTAATTTGATTATAATATCTAACCATCACGCTTTAAGTATATTCTATTTCCTATGATTAAAAAAGGCAAATACAATATATTGCATATAGACAGTTTCAGCGGTTTTGGCGGAGCCCAGGCGGATATTACTATTTTGCTTGAATTTACAAAAAAAAATTATGCGGATAAATTCAATATTTTCGTGATACACAATAACAATGAAAGGCTCAAGAAAGAGCTTGATAAAAAAGGGATAAATAACGCTTCCGTCCGCATGAGGAATTTCCTGGATATTTTCGCGATTCTAAAAATAAGGAAAATCTTAAAAGAAAATGATATTGACCTTATAAACTTTCACTCTTCCAGGGATCACTACCTTGCGGGTATTGCGTCAATACTGATACTAAATAAAAAAATAATAAAGGTTCTTACAAGGCACGTTGCCTATAATATTAGTTATTTAAAAGGGTATCTGATTTACAGGTTTTTAACCGATTATTTTATAACTATATCGGATTTTATTAAAAATATTCTGATAAACGGCGTCAAGATAAATCCCGAAAAAATAAAAACAATTTATAGTCCAAGGACTTATGGTAAAGAAATAGCCGAAGCGGATATCTTAAATTATGGAGGCCTGCGCTCTTCGGTGAGAATAGAGGCAGGGATAAATAATAGCGAAAAGATGGTGTCCCTGATAGGAAGGCTATCAAAGGAAAAGGGTCATTTGACGTTTATAATGGCGGCAAAGGAGATTCTTAGAACACGCGGGGATATAAAGTTTGCTATTATAGGAGAGGGGGAATTATTCGAAGAGATATCCGCGTTTATTTCCGAAAACGGCATTAAGAATAATTTTATATTACTGGGGTTCCAGGGCGATATAAAGAAGTATATATCGGCGAGCGATTTGATTGTTGTTCCATCGGGGCTTGAGGGGATGGGTAGCATAATAATAGAATCATGCGCTATGAGGAAAGCGGTCGTGGCATCAAACGCCGGGGGGATTCCAGAGGTTGTAAGGAACGGGAAAACAGGCATTTTATTCGAGGCCGAAAACTATAAAGAGCTCGCGGAGAAAATATTGACTGTTGTCGATAACGAAGATTTATCTAAAAGCCTTGGAACTAACTGTTTTGAAGAGGTATTAAAAAAATTTGACGCCAAAAACATTGCCGATGAGACTGCGAGGCTATACCTTGGCCTCCTAGGGCAGGCTTAAAATTTTCCACATATGAAGTTATTAATTTTAAAAATTATAAGAATAATCCCTGTTTTATTTATTTTAATCCTTTTTTCTTATCTCGTTTTTTATTCCTTTAGAAATATTAATGCCGCCAGGAAAGGGCTGAAAGTAAGGCTTGCCGCTTTCTTAAGGTATTCATCGCTTAAACCTGAATTTATCAAGTTTATTGACCTTAACTTTAATACCCTTTTTTCCGATTACTTCTGGGTTTTATTTGTTCAGGAGGCATCCTCATTCAAGCTCGCGAAACTGCATTACCCTTATATGTATAAAATTTGTCTCATAACCGTGAGCCTTAATCCAAGATTCAATTACGCCTATCAGGCGGGGGGAACCCTTCTGGGGCTTTCAGGAAAGCCTCAGAAAGCCATCAAGCTTTTGAAAATCGGGATGAAACACATGGAGGGAAACTGGAACATACCTTTTTTGATAGCCTATAATTATTTTTATAATATTGGGAATTTTAAAAAGGCCGCGTATTACCTAAAGTACGCAGTGGATACCAAAGGAAGCCCTAAATATCTGGAGCTTTTATATATGAAACTGCTTAACAGGTCCGGAAACTTACAGGGGGCTTTGAGTTTTCTCGATGAAATGTATAAGAATAATAAAAATCCAGAGATAAGGCATTTTATACAGCACAAAATTAATGCGGTTAAAAAAGAAATGATGATGAAAAAATTAAATAAAAAATTCAAAACCCCGTATGCCTTAAAATTATTTCTTCCGAAGGAAAAAATAAAAAGGAATTAAGAATATGATTGAAATTGATAATGTGACCAAGTTTTTCAGAGAGGGATTTTTTGGGATAAGAAAAAATGCGGTAGAAAACTTGTCCCTTCTAATTGAAAAAGGAAAAGTTACCGGATTTTTTGGACCGAACGGCGCAGGCAAATCGACTACGATTAAAATGATAGTTGGCCTTATCCGCCCCTCAAGCGGCGTCATAAAGGTAAACGGATATGACTCCGGTGATTTCAGGTCCAGGATAGGCCTCGGCTATCTTCCCGAGAACCCGAGCTTTCCTCGCGGATTAAAAGGTATCGAGATTATAAATTATTACGGGAAGCTCTTAAATGTTAAAGTCGCTAAAAATGAAATTCATGAAGCCTTAAAGATTTCCGGAATTTTTTACGCGAAAGATACCTATACCCATAAATATTCAAAGGGGATGACCCAGAGGCTTGCCCTGGCGATATCTATCCTGGGAAACCCGGAAATCCTGATATTTGACGAGCCCTTATCGGGATTGGATCCCGTTGGGAGGAAAGAGTTTAAGGACATAATTTATAAACTTAAAGATAAAGGAAAAACCATATTTTTTTCATCCCATATCCTTGCGGACAGCAAGGAGCTTTGCGATAAAATATCTCTGCTGGTAAAAGGAAAACTTATAAAAAATAGTTCACTGGCGGATATTGAAAAAGAGGCTGAAGAAAACAAACCGGTACAGGCGGAATATTCCACTCCTCTTGAGGAGTATCTCTACGATTTAATGCTAAGGAATAAAACGGAGAATTAAATGAAAAATATTTTATACACGATCTTGTATTCTTTTAAAGAGATAAAAAATTCAAAGATTTTTTATTTTTTCCTGATCTTCGCGCTTATACTTATCTCCGGGAGCTACTTTGTTTCCCAGATAAGTTTTATAAACGAGGGCAGGATAATGGTCGATTTCTCAATATTTTCGATAACGATATTTAACGTGTTTATAGGTATATTTATAGGTTCCTCGGTTATATATGACGACATAGAGAAAAAAAGTATTTTTTTGAGCATAACAAGGCCGGTAAAGAGGGTCGATTATTTGCTGGGAAGGGTTTTCGGCCTTGCAGTGGCGGTTGTATTTTCCACGATTATCATGATGATAATCTTTTACGGGGTCCTTCTCCTAATGCATAAATTCGTGATACCCGCAAGGCCGGGGGCGCATTTTTCCATCCTGCTGTTGCCTCAGCCTGTAATAATTCAGGCCGTATTTATAATTGTAGAATCTGTTTTTATCTCGGCGGTATCAATATTATTTTCTTTAATAACCTCCAAGGCCCTTGCCTCCATATTATCGATACTTATATTCTTTATAGGAAATACCTCAAGTAAAATGAACGCCCTTGTCAGGCCTGTAAGAGGGATAATCAATGGAAAACTTCAGATTATTCATCGGCCTAACCACGTTCTTGCGGCAATAGTTCATTTTATTTACGCGGTTTTGCCAAATTTTTCCGTGTTTAATGTGAGCACCCAGGCGGCATACAAGGTTTTTTTATCAGGAAGGATGATATCGAACGCGATTGTTTACGGAATCAGCTATATTGTAGTTATATTAATAATTGCTTCTCTGATTTTTTTGAGGAAGGATTTAAGTTGAAAAAGGGGACTATTTATTTTATAGCCCCCTTTTATTAGGATGTTGCAAATTAGGCAGAAAGAATCGTTTTTCCCGCTGCCCCTTTAATTAATACGGCTGCCGCAGTATAGGTTGCTCACAAGCCTGAAATAATTCCGACTATTCCAGCTATAGATATAAAACTCGCCATGTTCGAATCCAAAGACTTGTATTGCTTTAAACTGGCGGAGAGAGAGGGATGAGCTTCGCTGACTGCGTTCCGAACCCCAAACGCCACTACGTGGCTGCGGGTGTTCGAATCCAAAGACTTGTATTGCTTTAAACTGGCGGAGAGAGAGGGATTCGAACCCCCGGATGTTATTAGCATCAACGGTTTTCAAGACCGCCGCCTTAAACCGCTCGGCCATCTCTCCAAAAAAACTTATATCATTTATCCTGTTCCCCCATCTTTACTTTATAAGAAAAGTGGAGAGAGGGGGATGTGAATAACTGGCGGAGAGAGAGGGATTCGAACCCCCGGTAAGCTTTCGCCTACAATTGATTTCGAGTCAATCGCCTTCAACCGGACTCGGCCATCTCTCCGTAATTAAAACAATTATCCCTCTTTCAAATTAATCTCAAATTGACGGCGGAGAGAGAGGGATGAGCTTCGCTGACTGCGTTCCTAACCCCCGGTAAGCTTTCGCCTACAATGAGCTACGCTGAACTCCGTTTGATTTCGAGTCAATCGCCTTCAACCGGACTCGGCCATCTCTCC
>JAKAPT010000032.1:8707-16404 GCA_021806885.1 bacterium
GGAGAGAGAGGGATGAGCTTCGCTGACTGCGTTCCTAACCCCCGGTAAGCTTTCGCCTACAATGAGCTACGCTGAACTCCGTTTGATTTCGAGTCAATCGCCTTCAACCGGACTCGGCCATCTCTCCGTAATTAAAACAATTATCCCTCTTTCAAATTAATCTCAAATTGACGGCGGAGAGAGAGGGATGAGCTTCGCTGACTGCGTTCCTAACCCCCGGTAAGCTTTCGCCTA
The DNA here is from genome assembly GCA_021806885.1 of bacterium. Classification (GTDB taxonomy): domain Bacteria; phylum SZUA-79; class SZUA-79; order Acidulodesulfobacterales; family Acidulodesulfobacteraceae; genus JAKAPT01. Next base: position 8,942 of record JAKAPT010000032.1, read on the forward strand.
CAATGAGCTACGCTGAACTCCGTTTGATTTCGAGTCAATCGCCTTCAACCGGACTCGGCCATCTCTCCATTAAGACTTTACATTATAACAAAAAATCTTAATATTTTCATAACATAATCCTTGCAAATAATTCGGATGAAAGCAGCATTCCCCTCATAGTTAAAATTAAATTGTCATCCTTTCGTTCCATCAAACCCTCATTTATGGCGGAATTTATAATCTCCGGATCGGTAAATTTGGTTATCTTTTCAATTGGCATGCCTTCACTCGTGCGCAAGGATAAAAAGATTTCCTCGTTAATAATGTCCTTCTTAGAAAGAATCTCGCTGACGGATATTTCCTTAAACCCGTCTGGTTTTTTCAAATTCCTGGAATATTTCTTTAAATCTGGCTCATTTGTTTTCCTTAGCTCCTTTATGAGGCCTCGTGGTCCTTTTAATCTTATAAAAGAAGATGCCGAGGGACCTAACCCGATGTATTCGCCCCTCTTCCAGTAATTTAAATTATGCCTGCTTTCAAAACCTGGTTTTGCGAAATTGGATATTTCATAATGGTTATAACCCGATAAAACTATTTTCCAGCAGAATAATTCGTAAAAATAAGCGATTTCTTCCTCAGGAAGAAGCATTTGCCCGCTTTTATAAAATTTTGATCCCTTTTCTATGTTGAGCATATATGCGGAAATATGCTCCGGACTTAAATCCAGAAGGTTTTTAATTTCCTTTTTAAGACTTGGGACAGATTGCCCCGGAAGTCCCAGGATTATATCAATAGAGATATTTTCAAATCCTGCTTTCCTTGCGTCTTCAAACGAACGGAAAATATCCCTTTTGTTATGAAGTCTTCCGGCAGATTTCAAAACCAGGTTATTAAAAGACTGGGCACCTATTGAAATCCTGTTTATTCCCATATTCCTTAATGCTTTTAATTCTTCGAAGCGCGCGCTTTCGGGGTTTACCTCGATCGTGATTTCGGGGTCGTTTATAATATCAAAATGCCTTATAATAAGCCCTATTGAGTCCTCGAAAAATTTTGCCGGCATGACCGAGGGCGTTCCTCCCCCGAAATAAATGCTACGGACCTTGATTTTCTCGTTCTTATAGTAATTTTTGACGGCAGTTCCCAGTTCGGTTTTAATCAGGTCAAAGTAGCCGGAAAGAAAGGGGTTTTTTTTATGCGAGGGATCCGAGGGAAGGGAGTAAAAATTGCAATAATTGCATTTTGCCTTGCAAAACGGCACATGCACATAAAGGGAAATCGGTGCGCTACAAATAAACTGCGTTTGAGGCGGGGTTAGCCGAACCTTACGATGCTTGGTTTCTTTGGACTGTCTTTCCATAAATACTCTATATATGATACAATAAAGGACTGGAAAATAGAATTATAATAACAAAAAAGCCGATGGAAGATATAAAAGATTCTGCCCATAAGGGTGCTTTAGTCTGGGAAGACAACGATTTTAATTTCTATACGATAATAAGCGGAAAAGAGATTTTTATAGGTAAAGGCAGGCAGGTGCCCTACCCTCTTGAGGAAGGGGACTGCTGGACCCTTCCTGGCGGAGAAACCTTTGAATTCAAAAGAGGAGCAGTCGCACGGATTGAACCCCGTGACGCCGAAAAAAGGCTCAAGTTATGCCTCGAGGAAATTTATTCTAAATTCGAGGAATCATATCTTTATTCCGATCCTCTAGGTTTCGTCCATAAATTTGAAGATCCAAGGGATATTGAAATCGCCGGGTTTATTGCATCAGGCTTTGCGTTTGGAAGCGTGGCACAGATTATAAAATTCCTGGAAAGGATCGATGGCATTTTAAACCATAGGCCTTATGAGTTTCTATTAAACTATGACGCCGAAACAGGTCTCAGGCTTTTTAAGGGTCTTTATTACAGGTTTATAAAAGAAAAGGATATTGCGGCCCTTTTTCTTACACTTAGCGGGATTGTCAAAAAATACGGTTCAATCGAAAAATTTTTTATGGAAGGATATAAGCCCTCGGATTTGAATCTTAAAAACGCAATATCAAGTTTCTCAAAAAGGGCAATAGAACTTATCGATTTTACTTTCGTATATGGCTCAGTCTATCCCGATGAAGGTTCAAGGGTCTGCTTCTTTTTTTCCTCCCCGGAGGATAACAGCCCGTGCAAGAGAATTAACCTCTTTTTGAGGTGGATGGTAAGGAGTTCCGATAATCTCGATTTTGGAATATGGAATGGTATAGAACCTTACCGGCTTATTATGCCGGTAGATACTCATATTGCAAGAATAAGCCGTTACATCGGGCTTACAAAATATAAAAATCCCTCTTTCAAAATGGCGGAAGAGATTACCCTAAACCTTAAAAAACTCGATTATTCCGATCCGGTTAAATATGATTTTGCCATTACAAGACTCGGGATACTTGACCTTTGCCCCAGAAACAGGAATATAGAAAAATGCGAAGGATGCCCTATAATTAATATATGCAATCTCGGAGACAACAAATAATCCATATGAATAAATCATCAAAACTTAACCGAGGCCCAGCGCCAATTCAAAGGAGTTCAACGCGGCGCCCACCGGCGACCATCCGCGCCATTTTTATTATTTTTATTATTATTCTGGTTTTCATATCCGTAATCGCTTTTAAACCAGAACTCAGCCTTGCAAAAAATACTTCCGACGGCTATATAAATTCCGGCGCAAAGATACTTGATAAAAGCGTTACTATTAGGTTAAATGGGGATTACAGCTATAAAGTACTTGTAACCGAATCTATAAAAATTATCACAGCCAGGGGAATAAGCAAATATTCGGAAGTAATTATACCCTTTTCCGTCAAATATCAAAGTATTAAACTGCTTTATGGATATACTCTTTTAAACGGGATGTATAAAGTTCCCATCGGGAAGAAAGCGGTCAATATAGTATCTCCCGGCTTTGCCGTAAAATATCCGTCGTATTCCGACATAAAGTATTTGACTTTATCCATGCCGGCAGTCGAGCCCGGCTCCATAATCAATTTTTCTTATGAAATAGATAACTTTAAACCGCTTATCAAAAAAGGGGCTTTTTTGACAAGCTACATCTCGGGAGAAATTCCCGTTGAAAAAATCCGCTATACGCTTATTTATCCGCGAGGCATGAAAATTAATTTATACTTTCATAATATCGACGCCTCGCTGATTAATAAAAATTCCTCCAGGATTTCCTTATATCTTAGAAATATCGGGGCCCTTAAAAAGGAATCCAACATGCCCCCTTTAAGTAATTTTGAAAAGTCTATTTCGTTTTCTACATACGTTTCATGGAAAGCCCTGTTTGCGAACATTAATGAAAAATTTTTAGGGGCAGAGGGAATAAATAAAAGAATAGAAAAATTTGTGGAAAAGGCTGCCGGGGGTTCTAAAAACGAAAAAGAGAGGGTCGTCCGCATTTATAACGATTTCGTAAAGCGCTTCAGGTATGTCGGAATAGGTTATGGAATAAACGGGTATGACCCTGATCCTGCCGCAGCCACCTTTTCAAACGGCTATGGAGATTCAAAGTCGCTTGCGGCCCTCTTAATAGTAATGCTTGAGCATGCGGGGATAAGGGCATATCCTGTACTTGCCGCTTCAATGGCCACCCATGATTTAAATAAAGGTTCCGTTTCTCCCAGGCAATTCGACTCGGTAATTGTAGCGGTAACCATTAATGGGGAAACCTTTTACCTCTACCCCGATTCATCGTCTTATAAAGCCTTCAGCCTTCCCTATACCCTGTCGGGAAGAGAGGCCGCGGGCATTTTACCGGATGGGTCATACCGCTTTATTACGCTTCCGCCCCAAAAACCAACCCGGAATGAAAAGGTTTATGAATTTAGCGGTAAAATAAATAAAAGGGGAATCCTATCGGGAAAAGTCAAAATTACATATAGGGGTGTCTACGCAAACTATAAAAGGTCTCTACTGAAAGGTCAGGATAAATATAAAAAAATGATGTCCATGTATGACTTTTTGTACGATTTTATTCCCAGCGCCGATGTTTATGCCTACGAATATAAAAATATGAAAAACATCAATAAGCGTTTGATTCTCAAGGTTAGACTAAGCGACCGGAATTATGGCGGAGCGGAAGGGGACAAATTGGTTTTCCATCAGGTTGTCCCATACGATAAAGGACTGCTGCAATTTATATTAAAAAGAAAAAGAACATATCCCCTTGTCGCGGGCTATCCTTTTACGCATATTTCACATATTATTATTCGTGTTCCAGATAATTCAAACATATATTACCTTCCCGGAAAACTCGATATAAGCAATAATACCGCGACGGCCCAGGCGGGATGTAATTTTATTGAGAATAAAGGCAATCTGGATTGCAATTTCAAATTCGAGTCCAGGCTTTCCGAAGTACCGGCAAAAGACTTTGAAAATTACAAAAGTATTATAGAAGCGTATCTGAATTATTTGAAAAATTACTTTGTTGTTCTCTCAAGCATGTACTTTTACCATGAATGAGGTAAAAAAATGAAAACAATCAAAGATTTTTTAGAGATGAAGCGTAACGGGGAAAAAATTGTAATGCTTACGGCATACGATAATGTTCAGGCAGGGGTAATAAGGGAGGCAGGCGTTGATATTGTCCTCGTCGGAGATTCCCTGGCGACGACGGTTCAGGGGAAAGAGGACACCATAAGCGTTACGCTTGAGGAGATGATATATCATTCTAAAATGGTTAAGACGGGGCTTAAAGACACATTAGTCGTTTGCGACATGCCATTTATGTCCTACCAGGTAAGCCCTGAACAGGCGCTTAAGAATTCCGGCAGGCTTCTAAAGGAAAGCGGCGTGAACGGCGTTAAAATGGAGGGAGGCAAATCAATAAGCGAGACCGTGAAAAGGCTTGTGGATTGCGGTATCCCGGTTATCGCCCATATCGGCCTTATGCCCCAGTTTATAAATATTTTAGGGGGGTACAAGGTACAAGGAAAGATGAAATCCCAGGTAGAGGTCCTTGTCGAAGACGCGATTTCCCTTGAAAAAGCGGGGGCCTTTATGATAGTTCTTGAGGCCATGCCTGAAGAGGCGGCCATGAGCATTCAGAATAGTATTTCAATCCCGACAATAGGGATAGGAGCAGGAAGGTATTGCGACGGGCAGGTTCTCGTCTATTATGATGTTGTCGGCATGCTAGATAAAAAGCCGCCCAGATTTGTTAAGAAATTTGTAGATTCGAGAAAAATGCTGGTTGAAGCGATAAAGGAATACAGGGACGAGGTGAGAAAAGGCTCATTCCCGTCCAAAGAGAATATTTACAATTAAAGGTTTAATGCTTCCTTTACCATTTGCCTTTCTTCATCGGTGTGAACTGCAAGAACGGGGGTTTTTCCTGAGCCTATGGCTTTGATGGAATTTTCCATTTTAAGCCTTCCGAGGTTATTGAATTCCTGAAAATGCCTGGCGGCCTTCGCGTTTTTTTCCTTGTCTATTTTTATGTCAAGATAGGAAAGGCTGGAGCATACCTTGCTCCTTAAATAATCTGAATTTTCCCCGATTCCTCCGGTAAAAATTAACCCGTCTATCCCGTTTAGGACAGAGGCATACTGGCCTATATATCTGATAATACTGTAAATATACATTTCGATGGCAAGCCTTGAATTTTTGTCTTTCCTGGATAAAAGCTCTTTAAAGTCGTATGTTTTCCCTGAAATGCCGTAAAGACCGCTTTTTTTATTGAGGATTTTATAAATTTCCCCGAATGGGATTTTTAATTTTTCATGAAGAATAAAGGGGATTGAAGGATCGATGCTTCCGCACCTTGTTCCCATCATAAGGCCGTCTAAAGGGGTATATCCCATGGATGTATCGACCGAAGCCCCGTCTTTAATCGCGCATATGCTTGCCCCGTTTCCGAGATGGCAGATAATGAATTTTCTTCCCTTAATTTTTCCGATATCCAAAAGGCCTGCAATATAAGAATATGAAATCCCGTGGAAGCCGTATTTTAATATGCCGTAATTTTTATAGTATTCTAACGGGAGGGGATAAAGCCTTGCGAAGGATGGTATGGAACCGTGGAAAGACGTGTCGAAAACGCAGGCCTGTTTGGCGGAAGGGATGGCTTTTAAAAGTATTTCCAGGCCCTTGATATTAGGGGGGTTATGAAGCGGGGCCAGCTCGCTTAGCGAGCGTAATTTTAAAATATTTTTGGGAGTTATTAATACGGGTTTTAAAAACTTGCTTCCCCCGTGAACAAACCTGTGGACGACAACGGATATGGCATTTTCTTTTTCGTTTAACCTTAATTTTTTTAGAAGGAATTCAAATGCCGCGGAATGATTTTTAAAGTTCAGCCTCCCTGATTCTCCCCCTTTTTCCGTTTGAAATCGATATTCCCCGAAGTCGGTGCCGATTTCTTCTATCTCGCCGGATACAATCCTTTCGGCTGAAAAAGGAGGCAGGTTCCCCTCCGGCGTTTTAAATATGGAAAATTTAATAGACGAGCTTCCGCTATTGATTGAAATAATATTGGAAGGCATTATAATTATTTATTTGTTCGAATTAGAATATTCCTGGAGGATTTTAAGGACCTTGGGATGGCCCGTGAAAATTGCCGCGGCGGTGGCCGTAAAGCCGTCGTTTGATTTTGCGTTCACGTCCGCGTTATAAGAAAGTAAAAGTTTAACTATTTTTACGTTTCCGTTCATTGAGGCATATATCAATGCAGTGTTTCCGTCCTTAGGGTTTCTCGCGTCAGGGTCGATGCCGGCTTTCAGGAAAAGCCTCGCTACGTCGTAGTTTCCTTTTCGGATATTTTTTAGGAAAACTGCCTTATCGAACGGTATTCCCATGGATTTGAGTTTATCCATGGCGCTGGATTTCCCGTCCGCGTTTTGAAGTTTCCCCGCGGAACCGGTTCCGGTTGCACCCTGGTAAGCGTTCCCCGCCAGGGTTATTCCCGTTCCTAATACGGATGCCGCGAATAAAAAAGAAAATAAGCCTATAATAGCGGTTTTTATCAGATTTGTTGATTTTTTATTTGCGGTTATTTTCCGAAAAGGCATTGAACCCCTCCCTTCTTTTAAGATATATTTATCACTTTAGACGGGCATTGTCAAACGCCCCTTTCATGATTCTCACAGGTATTTCATTTCCCCTTGACATCTTAGCAACAAAATTATATATATTTTAATCAGGGGTAAAAGGCAGGGGGGGCGTGCCGCTTAAACGCAATCAGCCCATATCTCTTTGGCGCCCCTTCTATAGGGATTAGAATTATCTTTTTAAAATAGCCATATCTTACGATAACTTCTTTAAGAGGGAGAAAAGTTATGAGAAAGAAAACGAAGTTCGGCGCAGCCCAACTAGTAGTCTTAACGCTTATCGCCGTGTTTGTCCTGGCAGCGTCGTTTTCCATGACGCCCAAAAAGGCAAACGCCGTACCGGCATTCGCGCAAAAGTACCACTATGCGTGTTCGGTCTGCCACACCGTATTCCCGA
>JAKAPT010000033.1 GCA_021806885.1 bacterium
CATTTTGGACAGGACTAATAATCTAATACACACGCTCAAAGAGAAAAAAATGGAAAATTTAATTTTTTTAAAATATTTTCAACTTTCCCCTTGATATTCAAGAAATGTATGATATATCATAGTTAACATTATTAATTATCGTTGTTTACAACGACTTTCGGCAATGCTGTTTTCATTTTGGAGTTTGAAAACGTTATTATATTTACAATAATTAGCTTACGCCGGAAAATTTACTCCAACTACAAAGATTTTAGAACTCAGAACCTAAAATTGATACAAGGGATATTGCTAATAAAAAAATCCCAATACTTCTAAAGCTGTTAAGATAAATTAAATTTTAATTTATTAAGGACAGTATCTAAATTCTACGGACAGTCTTGTTCAAAAGTTCAATTATTTAAAAAATCCTTTAATTAATTTTAAATTTATTTTTATGCCTGTTTTTACCGGCAATGGTATATTATGAAATTTGCGCCCTTTTTTGCGTCTAAGCGTTAAAGCGCAATATTATTAAGAAGTTAGAAAACGCAAAAAAACAGCAAATTTCATTCGTACACTCAGTTCTATATCACGAGCATTTAATATATTCCTCGGGTCGAGCGCCGACGCGCTCGTTCAGGGGTTAGGGGGTGAAAAACCCCCTGATTTACTGCATTAAAAAGGTTTTGCCGCCGGAGTTGCCGCTTAAGGCAACGGAGCAAGGCAAAACTCACCTTTTCACAGTCGGCTTTATCTTCCAATTCACAGGCGAGCTTAAGTATTTTTTTTGAGCGAAAGCGAAAATAAAAAATACTGAAGCAAAGCCACAAAAGCAAGATAAAACCTATCATTCCAGAGATATTAAAAAAACTGACGGTATTTCGACGTCTATAATTTTATTTCCGACAGAAATAAAATTGAACCAAAACTGTCGCAATATATAAGCCTGCCCGGCGGTATTACCTTTAACATCGTCATCGAATTTCTAGTTAAATTCTTTAAAATTTGGCGTCTGGTAATAGGGCAAAACAATAGTTATTCAGGCACTATTCTATATAAAAGCCTGCTTGGGTTATAAGATTCCCGCTATCAAAAATCTACCTGAGTTTAAACTTGCCTGTTGCTGGCGCATACAAAAGCAACGTCCTTTGGTTTATAGGATTAAAATATAAACCACCTTTAGCGGCCAAGGCAAAAAAGACCGTCGGGAGATTTTTGCCTGAATATACACACCCCCCGCTACGTGGGAAAAAAAGGAGAAAAAAATGAGTTTAAAAAATTCAATGATTTGGTACGCAAGCAAAATTGATACAAGATTAAACGATGATTTTCATAAATTATCCGACAAGTCTGGTTATAACATTAGGGATGAAGCCAAGTTAATCGCTAAAGATTTTAAAAATATGGGTTATAAAACAAATACTAAATTTCAATCTCCGTCGCAAATCCAAGAAACAGATCTTAATAATTTAATCAATTATTGGAAAGAAGTTAAAAACTACGACATAGGAACAATGCAAAACAAAATGACTGCTCTCCGTCATGTCCTTAAGGAAGCCGGCAATCCTCTTTATAAAATTTCTAACGGCGAGTTAGGCATAGGTTCTGGCCGGGATATTCTAAATTCTTCAAATTTAGACAAGTCTTATTCTCTCTCGGAAAAAGCAAAAGATTATATCGGTAATAGACCCCCGGAGGTTCAAGCGGCAATAAAACTAATGCAAAGCTACGGCTTACGAATAGACGAGTCTATAAAAGCTGTATGGGCAATAACTCACGGGCGGGAGATTTCAAGCAACAACAATATTAATTTAATGGCTTCATGGACTAAAAACGGAAAATCAAGAAGTTTCCAAATGAGGGACGGCGGTAAAACAATTACAGAAGTCAAAAGCATTTTAAAAGGATATTCAATAAAAACAAATTTAAAACAGACTTATAGTAAATTAGAAAATACCTTTACGGCATTAAAAAAAATTGACGGAGATAAAGCCCACCCACACGGTTTAAGGCACGGATATGCACACACGAGATATTATGAAATAACGGGCATGACCGCCCCTGCCGCAGGAGGTTTAAGGTACGCTGAAATGGACGTCAAGCAAAGAAAATTATATCACAATGCCTGTAAAATCATAGCCGTAGAACTCGGTCATTCAAGAGAAACAATTGCCCGGACATATGTCGGCAAATAATTTGCGATTTAAGGCTTCGTAAATCTTTTCGTCTTATCCCATGGAGAGAGACCCCCCGACACAGGCCCCGTCCTATTTCTTCCCCCACACGTCGTCCACCGCCTTCCTTAGCGTATCAGGCACTAAATGGCTATACCTCTTCGTCATCTGGGTCGTCCGGTGCCCTAACAGCTCGCCTGTAATATACAAGCTCGTTCCGTTCATTACCATTTTGCTCGCAAATACGTGGCGCAAGTCGTGGATTCTTAAATCCTTTAATCCGGCGTTGCGGCAGGCGGTTTTAAAAGACCGCTTAAAATTGCCTAATTTTGCCCCTTTATTATTAAATACATACAAACAGTCCTGATTTTTTTCAATACTCTTTAACAATTCTTTTAAGGGCTTTGATACGGGCATATACCTATCGTATTTCGTTTTCGTTCCCTTAATTGCTATGACGTTATTTTGCAGATCCACATCGTCCCATTTAAGATTTAATGCTTCGCCCTTGCGGCAGCCGGTATAAATCAGAAAAGTTATTAAGTCCTTAGTAAGTTTATTCGTAGCTCCGGCGATAATCTTCTCGATGTCGGAGTCTGACAAGGTTTTAAGGCGGGATAATTCGTTGAGTTTCTTAATACCTGCGGCAGGGTTCTTGTCTATAAGTCCTTTTTTAATGCAGTAATTAAATAAATTATATAGCGTAGCAATCTCGATATTAACCGTTCTAAACGATATTTCGCTTTCTCGTTTATCTTTGTTTTTAGGTAAGTTAATTATCTCAAGCCGCCTTTTAAGCTGATATGTTTCAATCTTATTAGCAGTTACAGACTGAATATAATCACTTGCAAACACAGACATAAAATGCTTTGCGGCAGTTTTTCTTCTCTCGATAGTTTTTATGTTGACTGATTGATTTCTAATATATTCAGTAAAAACTTCCTTAAAAACATATTCCGGTTTGTATTTTGCAGGCAAATCATATTTGCCCCTAACAATTTCACCCATAATTGCGTTCTCGACTTCTTCGGCAATCTTTTTATCTTTTGTCTGACAGGAATGACGGTATAGTTTACCATTAAGCATAAATTTGCACCAGTAAATTTTACCCCTTTTATAAAGCATTTTTAATCTCCTGCGACTGTGCCCAGACTGTGCCCATATAAAAAATAAAAAAATTCTAATTTAGGTAAATATCGGAAATATCAGGCATTAGGGAAAGAAAAATATGAGCCTGTACTGTGCCTAAAATTGTGCCTAAAATTCATTAAAATTACTTAAATTTTATCAAGATTTAGAAATTATGTCAAGGTAGGATATTTGCAAAAATGCCTTAAATACTGCGGTTTTGAATGGTAGGCGGAGCAGGGTTCGAACCTGCGACCCCCGGCTTGTAAAGCCGATGCTCTAACCGACTGAGCTATCCGCCCATAATGAAAACCGCCCGCGTATTTAAAATTCTTTTTAAACACGGGGGCGGTTTAAAAACTTTTAAAAGAGCAAAAATACTAGCGGGAGTTAACGGATTCCTTAAAGGATTTTCCAGCTTTGAATTTCGGTGATTTTGAAGCCTTGATCTGGATTTCTTTTCCGGTCTGGGGATTCCTTCCCTTTCTTGCTGCCCTTTTTGAAACAGAAAACGTTCCAAAACCGACAAGTCTCACATCATCGCCTTTTTTGAGAGCGCCGATAATCGAGTGGACCATCGAGTTGAGGGCTTTTTCGCTGTCTGATTTTGTAAGCTTGGACTTACTGGCAATTGCATCGACTAATTCCGCCTTTGTCATGAAAACTTCCTCCTTTAAATAACGTTAATGTTAAGAGTAATCAATAAACTCTTTATTTATGCGAGTTTAAGAGAACTATTTCCGACTTTTATTAATATATATATGTTTTCAAAGGATATGTCAACAAAAAAATGCAGATTTTTTCTATGCCTGTGCCTCTTCAGTTTCGTAAAGCAAAATAGGCTGCGCATCATTCGTAATCACATCTTCGTTTATGACGCATTCTTTAATGGTGGGGTCAGTCGGTATCTCGAACATCACGTCGAGCATAATGGTTTCAAGGATAGTTCTTAAGCCCCTGGCTCCTGAGCCGTATTTAATGGCCTTTCTGGTTATTTCTTTTATGGCCGAGTCGGTAAACCTTAAGTTGACTCCTTCGAGTTCAAATAATTTCTGGTATTGTTTTACGAGCGCGTTCTTGGGCCTGGTCAAAATCTGTATGAGGGCCTTCTCGTCGAGCTCCTCGAGGGTGGCGATGACCGGAAGCCTTCCTATAAATTCAGGAATAAGGCCGTATTTCAAGAGGTCCTGGGTTTCAACCCGGCTTATCACCTTGTAAGGGTCCGCGGGTTTGTCCCGTTTTGAATCGGCGTTGAATCCGATGGGCTGGGTGTGTATCCTTCTTTCGATAATCTTTTCGAGGCCGTTGAAAGCGCCCCCGCAGATAAAGAGGATATTGCTTGTGTCTATCCTTAAAAATTCCTGGTGGGGGTGCTTCCTTCCCCCTTTCGGAGGAACGTTCGCTACAGTCCCTTCGATTATTTTAAGGAGGGCCTGCTGAACGCCCTCGCCCGACACGTCTCTCGTTATCGAAACGTTATCGGTTTTTTTGGCGATCTTGTCGATTTCATCTATATAAATAATTCCCTTCTGCGCCTTTTCCAGGTCGTAATCCGCGTTCTGAAGAAGGGAAAGAAGAATGCTCTCAACGTCTTCCCCGACATAACCCGCCTCTGTCAGGCTCGTAGCGTCGGCAATAGTAAAAGGAAGTTCAAGGAGACGCGCGAGCGTCTGGGCAAGAAGAGTTTTTCCGCTGCCCGTAGGCCCTATCATCAGGATATTGCTTTTCTGCATTTCGACATCGAGGATATCGCCTGCTTTTTTGTCTTTCAGATTATGCCAATTTTTAGAGCCGTTGCCTGCCCCGTTGCGGTGGGACTTGTCCGCACTCCCATCCCCTTCTTTTTGCTGGTTATGCGCGCCCTGGGCGCTGTTTTTGATACTGGAGTTATGGGCAATTCTTTTGTAATGGTTATAAACAGCGACGGAAAGAACCTTTTTGGCCTTGTCCTGTCCTATAACGTACTGGTCGAGGAATGTTTTTATTTCAGCCGGTTTATAAATATAATCCTTTGTTTTTACTTCCTGTGTGTCGGGTTTTGAATCGTCGGATATTATATCGTTGCAAAGGCCTATGCATTCATCGCAGATGTAAACGGATGGACCGGCAATGAGCTTCCTGACCTCTTCCTGGGATTTCCCGCAGAAAGAGCAAAAAAGCTCCTTGTTGAAAGTGTTATCGTTGTCTCCGTTTCCGTTTTTTTTAACCATATATATTCCTCTTAAAATTCGGTAAAACTACTTGCTTCCTTTAATTTCCTTTTTCTCTACAACCTTATCTATTATACCATATTCTACGGATTGTGCCCCGCTCATGAAAAAATCCCTTTCGGTGTCGGCCTGGATTCTTTCAATGGGCTGGGAAGTGTGGTTTGCCAGTATTTGGTTTAGTTCTTCCCTCATTCTTAAAATTTCCCGCGCCTGGATATCTATATCGGTGGCCTGGCCCTGGAACCCACCCATCGGCTGGTGAATCATTATCCTCGAGTGGGGAAGCGCGAACCTTTTTCCCTTCGTTCCCGCCGCGAGTAGAACCGCGCCCATGCTGGCCGCCTGCCCCATGCACAGGGTTGAAACGCTGGGCTTTATGTACTGCATTGTGTCATAAATGGCAAGCCCCGCCGTTATAATACCTCCGGGGGAATTGATATAGATGCTGATATCTTTTTCCGGGTCCTCCGATTCAAGGAACAGGAGCTGGGCAATTATAAGGTTTGCGACGTTGTCGTCTATCGGGTCTCCTATAAATATAATCCTGTCCTTTAAGAGGCGCGAATATATATCGTAAGCCCTTTCACCCCGGTGAGACTGCTCTACTACTATCGGCACAAGAGACATCTTATGAACACCCCGCAATATTTATTATATATATGATACTTTATTTGAAATAAGAAAATCAAATATTTTGTCGTCCAGAAGGGCCTGCCTCAGGTTGGCCCGGGCCTCTTTTTCGGAATAGTATTTTCTTATCTCTTCTTCTTTCATGCTGGATTCCTCCGCCGCCTTCCTGAAGAACCCGTCCAGATCCGCTTCGGTGACCGATATATTCTCCCTTTTTGCGACCTCCGATAAAAGCAGGTAGGTGGTCAAATCCTTTTTGGCCAAAATTTTCAGGATCTGCATAATTTCCTGCTCTTTCTTCGCGTCCGCGTCTTTATATTTTTCCTGCCTTTTTAATTCCTCAAACCTAGCGTGCGCGTTTTCCTCAATCATGCTTTCGGGGAATTCAACCGGGTTAAGTTTTAAAAGTTCCTCGGTTACCTCGCTTTTTATCTGTTCGTTATATCTTTTTTCTTCATAATCTCCGATGGTCTTTCCAAGATGGCTCCGAAATTCTTCCGCGTCTTTAAAATCCCCGAAGTTTTTCATTGTCTCGGCATCGAGTGCGGGCATTATTTTCCTGTCAATCCCCTTTATGACGCCCTTAACCGTAACATTCCTTTCGGCGTCAATATATTCAAAAGCGTCTCCTTTTTTCTTGCCGATAAAAATGGATTCAAAAGGCTTTTCTATCATCTTTGAATTAAGGCTTATAGAATAATTCTTCGCGCTATCCACCTCTTTGTCCGTTTTATTGTCAATCGTAATATAATCTATCTTTACGAAATACCTGTCTTGCTGGTTTATAACCGCCTCGTTATCCAGGGGAACGGATGTGGCGGCCCTTTCAAGAAGGAAATCGACCTCTTCGTCTATTACCTCGGGCGTTATTTTCCTTTTTTCCACGGCTTTTATCTTAAGGTCTAAGTTCAGGTCCTTGATAGCGGGCATTACCTCGAAATAAATAGTAAACTCTCCTTCTTCCCCATGGTCATGAGCGTGGTCGTGGGGCATATCTTCGCCCGCATGATCGTGATGATGCTTTTTTTCGAGCCTCGGAGTCCCCGCCACGTGAATATTATTTTCCGAAACTATTTTTCTGAAATCCTCGTTCAAAACGTCGACCATGGCCTCTTCGTAAAGCTCTGGACCGTAATACTTCTTTATTACCGACAGGGGGGCCTTGCCGGGACGGAATCCCTTTATATTTGATTTTCTTGAGGTATCGGCAAGCCTCCTGTTATAAGCCTCTTCGGCCCTTTTTTTATCGACCTTCAGGTTTAGCTTTTTCTTAACTCCGGATATATCTTCAATTAGTATTTTTTCGAGGTGCTCCATTAAAATCTCCTTTTTGTTTTTTATTTAATAAGACTAACCCACAAAGACGGGCCGTTTGGAAAGCATATCCGGAAGGATTAAATTTCTGTAAGGCATATTTCCGGTTTCATTATTTATCCCTTTAATCAGTGCGTCTATCGGCATATTAAATGTTTTTCTCTCCCTGTATCTGTCTCTTACGGGGAAAATACCGCTCTGAGCCTCTTTCTGCCCTATAACGACTATGTAGGGAACCCATTCCTCTTCGGCAAACATTATCTTTTTACCCAGGCTGAAATCCCTGTCGTCGATATCAGCCCTTATGCCGGATGAAGAAAGTTTTCCCTTTGTCTCTTTGCAAAAATCCATAAATTTATCCGAAACCGGAATAATCCTGACCTGCGTAGGGGATAGCCACAACGGAAATACCGGAATATCCTTTTTAAGCGCCTCCTCTATTATAAGGTACATCCATCTTTCGATAGCCCCGATAGACGAATGACAGATAATACAGCCCTCTTTTTCCCCTTTTTCGTTTACGAAATTTATACCGTATCTTTCCGCGTCCATGACGTCGAGCTGCACGGTCGAGAGCTGGCATGACCCGTTTACCGAATCGACTCCCTGGAACTCGTGTTTAATGGCCCAGTAATGCTTCATTTTCGAAAGGGTTTCTACAAGCGCGGGCTTTTTGGAATATTTTAAAAGCCCTATTATTTTATCTTTATACTTATCGTAATATTCCCTGACCACCCTGAAAACGATAGCGAATTCGATATTCGTCGCCTCGGCAAGGTCTAAGTATTTCCTGTATAGCTCCTGGTACTCGCCGAAACCCTCCTCGAGGTTAAGGCAGAAACTGTGAATGTCGGGCATCGAAAAACCTCTCAGCCTTCTTAAGCCTGAAAGCTCGCCGCTTTTTTCATACCTGAAGCTCTTGGAAAATTCATAAAATCGAAGCGGCAATTGTTTATAGCTAATCTTGGCGTCTTTGACCATCGAAAAAAGGCCGAAATCACCCGCGAACCTCAAAACAAACTCCTTGTTCCCCGCGAACCTCACGCCCGTTTTTTCCTGATTTTCATCCGGAACAAAAACCGAATAGTGCCTTTCATGGAACGACTCTCCCTGGCCTTTAATCTCGGGTTTATTCCAGTTATACAGGAGGGGGGTTTCGATTTCCATGCACTTTAGCTGGTTTAACGCGATATCTTCGGCCCAGTCCGAAAGAAGCTTATACAGAAGGGTGCCCTTGGGGTAGAATCTTAAATGGCCCGAATCGGAATTCTCTTCGTGGTCCGCTATCTCTAAGCGCCTCATGGCGGAAACAGACGGAGGCTCAGAACCTTCTTTTATCTTGAACTCATCATGGGCTATAACCTTTTTTAACGACGGGAACTCTTTCAGGACATCGCCTTCGAGTATTTTTTTATCCCTTAAATCAATCTTTGTTTCAGCGCCGTCATAGTTAAGTATGAAAAATTCGCTCTCTATTTCCTCAACTACGTCTTCCCTTGTTTTTCGTTTCGCGGGAATACCTTTAAGGGAAGTCTCTTCCGTTTCCGCCCCGCCTTCCATTATGTGCCTTGACGACTCGCTAAGAGGGTGGCCCTTACATGAAATTTCAAAACTCTTATACCAGCCGAAAGGCGCCCTGTACACATCCTTTCCGGCGGATTCGAGCCGTGATTTCAACGCGTCGAGAATTGCCATGGCCGAGGACGGAGGGGCAAGGCTGTTGGAGAGATGCGCGTAGGGATATAAAATGATGCTGCGAGGGTTAAGCTTTTCGTCAAGGTCTTTTACCTCGGAAAAGGCCCTCTCGACAACGGTAAGGGAATCACCCGCTTCGACGGTGCAGAAAACGACAAGAGGCTCATCAAAGGTTGCCCCGGCGGTTTCGCCTATGTTTTCCGCGACGGGGGTTTTCCCCGTAAGAGCGTATTTAAAGTTATCGGCGTGTATTATTAATAATTGCATGTTAGAAATCGTTTGGAAGTCTTTCCAGTTCTTTTGCCGTGAAAACAGGGCCCTCTTTGCAGACATATACGCTTCCGATATTGCATCTTCCGCATTTACCGAGGCCGCATTTCATCCTGTTCTCCAGTGTCGTAATTATATCTTCTTTTTTAAAACCCATTTTTTCTTCTAACGATTTTAACACAAATTTAATCATAATTGGGGGGCCGCAAACTATCGCTATGGTATTTTCCCCCTTAAGCGGCAACTGCTCAAGAACATTTGGGACAAGGCCTATTTTTCCCGTCCAATCCGGGGTCTCCCCGCCCGGATCCACCGTAATCGCTACCTCGGTGTCCTTATGGGTCTTCCATTCATTGAAATTATTTTTATACATTAAGCTGGAAACCGTTCTTGCACCGTACAGGACGGTAATCTTTCCATACTTTTCCCTTTCATCGAGGCAGTATTCTAGGACAGACTTGACCGGCGCCATTCCAATGCCTCCCCCGATAAACACAAGGTCCTTCCCCCTCATTCTCGAGGTATCGAAAAAATTTCCGTAAGGACCCCTGAAGGCGATTTTATCCCCCTCATTCAGCCCGTTTATGCCGGAAGTAGCCCTTCCAAAGGTCCTGAAACTGATTTCAAAATATTCCTTCCTCAGGGGCGAAGAGGAAAAGCCAAACGTTGACTCGCCTTCCCCGATAAGGGAGAATTCACCGAATTGTCCCGGAAGGAAATCTATGCTTTTGTTATTTATAGTCAGCCTCATGGTCTTAGTATCCTCAGTTTCCTGGATAATTTCTTTTATCTCGGCCAATTTAGGCAAATAAATGTTTTCCATTAAGATATGATACCGAATATTATTCCATATCGGCAAGGTCTTTCGCGATTTCCCTGATATCAATGTCTTCAGGGCAGTTTCTCGAACACCTTCCGCAACCCACGCATAGGTATTTATTAAATTTCTCGCTGTATATCTTGAATTTGTGCATAAGCCTCTGACGGTAGCGGTCGCCCTGGGTAACCCTGGGGTTGTGCCCCGACGCATGGAGGGTAAAAATAGAGAACTGGCAGGAATCCCAGTTCCTTATCCTCCTGCCTTCCTTGCAACCGCCCTCGTCCTGGATGTCAAAACAATGGCATGTAGGACACGCGTATGTGCATATGCCGCAGCCTATGCAGGATAAAAACCTTTCCTGAAAGTATTTATGCTCAAAATTTTTGTCAAGAAATTCTTTGGTCTTTTCAATATCGAAGGATTTTTTCCAGTCCTTCGGGGCAGGCATCTTGTCCCTGGAAATTTCTTTAAAAAGATTCATGCAAGGCGTTATAAGCGCCATGCCTTTTTCATCCGTTACGGTCGCGAAATATTTCCCGCCGTCTTTTTTAAGAAGTATGTCGGAGCCGTAAGAACTCTCCGGGGAAAGCTCTATATCCATGCAGAAACAATAATTATCCGGTTTTTCGCAGGCGATAGATATTATCGCGAGGTCTTTGAACCTTTCATTGAAGAACTCGTCTTTGTAGTCCCAGTTAAAAACCTTTTCCATGATGCGGCCCGCGGCACCGTCGCAGGGCCTGCCCCCGAAAATCACCCTTTTTTTGTTTGCCCCCCTGGCATATTCAAGGCCGTCTTTAATTTCGGTTTCAGTTCCGAAGAGCGAATACTCGAACAGGATTTCCGTTTTGGGAAGAAGGAATTCCTTGTATGACATTTTTGGCAGGAGCATATCGAGATTGGCCTCGTCAAAATTTGCTATTTTTCCGTAAAAGGTGTCTCCGTCCCTGTCGCGCGGGGCAATCACCTCGGAGCCGCCGGATATCAGCGAATCGACAAATTTCTTTAAATTTTCACGGGTTATCTCAAAATATCTTTCTTCCATTATCAAAAAATCTCCTAAGCTTCCAGTTACTCAAAAATTATTAGCTTTCGAGTGAGTTATTTTATGAAATCGTTTAAATCGCCCTCGCTGAACACGCCAAAAACGGGCTTGGTTTCCGTATCCTGGCCGGATTTATAGCCAAACATGTTATAGACGTCCCTCGCCATTTTTTCATTAATAAGCATGAGCGGAATATTGACCGGGCAAGCCCTTTCGCATTCCCCGCACGAAATACACCTGCCCGAAAGATGGTATGCCCTTATAAGGTTCCACTGGGCGTTTCCGGGCTCCTCGATGCTCGTGTCAATCCACTGGGGCGTATTCTTTTCGACTATGCACCTTGAGCAATAACATAAGGGACATGCCTGCCTGCACGCGTAGCATTTTATACACTTTTCGAATTCTTTTCTCCAGAACTCGTTCCTCTCTTCGGGGTCCATCGCGTCAAGCTCTTCAATTTTTGTGTAAGGCTTTAGCGCGCCCGAGAGCTTAAGCTCCGGCTCGTCGGTTTCAACAAGGTAGTCATAAATCAGCGGCCTGTGCTCGCCGCATATCAGGCATTTATCGTAAACCGTCGCCTCGGAAACGGACGACTCCCCTTTATCCGCAAGGTTTTGCCTCACCACGCCGTTACACTCCACGCCTATGATTTTTATATTATCCCTGGATACCTGGTATTCCTGTATAAGGACGTTAACGGCCTTCTCGTCGCACCCCTTTACCAAGATTCCTATCTTGCTGAATTTTTTAACCTCAGCCTTTTTAAGGAAAACGGCGAGGTCCTGCACGGAATGACGATTAAACGAAAGCTTATGGGCGTCTTTCGCGTCAGTTATAAAAACCGGACGCGTCCTCCGCGGGCTTGAACCGGCGCCGTAGCCTATTATAAGGCTCACCTCGCCGCTTTCGAGCAGGTCTTTTGCTATCTTCCTTAGTTTTTCATCGACGATATTAGACATATATTTATTTTCTGAAAATATCGGTGGAGGAATCTTCCAGAGATTTAATTTTTTCGGTAAATTCGTTTACGACCGAAACCCATTTATTGCCTTCCGAGGCGCTTATCCAGGAAAATTCCACCCTGTTCAAATCTATGCCGAGAAAACCAAGGAGATCCCTGAACGCGGCATATTTCCTTCTCGAATGGTAGTTGCCGCTTGTATAGTGGCAATCCCCAGGGTGACAGCCCGAAACCAGGACTCCCCTGGCGCCTTTTTTAAACGCCTCCACGATAAACAGGGGGTCTATCCTTCCCGAACATGGAAGTTTTATAATCCTCACGTTGTCGGAATATTTCATCCTGCCGGTTCCCGCTAAATCCGCGCCGCTATACGTACACCAGTTGCAGACGAACGCGATTATGCGCGGGTCCGGATTGGAATTTATATCTTCTTTCTTCATAATCATTGCGTAATCAAACCCCCAGCGACTTTATTTCGGCATATATCTGGTCGTCCATGAATCCCTTGACGTCTATGGACTTGGAGAAACACGCGCTGACGCAGGCGCCGCACCCCGTGCAAAGGCCAGGGTTTACATTTGCCACTACTTTCACGATATTGCCGTTTCTATCCTTGATCTCCTTTCCGGTAATCGCGTGATACGCGCATACCCTCTGGCAATAAAAGCAGGCGACGCAGGTGGCTTCGTTTACATTCGCGATTGTTCCCTCGACCTCATACTCGCTCTTGGAGAAAAGGCCAAGAACCTTTGACGCCGCCGCCGACCCGGAAACAACCGATTCAGGGATATCCCTGGGTCCCTGGGCCATGCCGGCGAGGAAAATTCCCGCCGTGGACGATTCCGTCGGACGGAGCTTGGGATGGGATTCGGTGAAGAACCCGTATTTGTCGTAGGATATTCCCAGCATCCGGGCAAGCCTGTCGGAGTCCTTTTTAGGAATTACGCCCGTGGCAAGAACTACCATATCGGCCGCTATTTCAACCTGGGTTCCTGAGAGCGTATCCGCTCCTTTGACTATCAGCTTCCCGTTGTCTTCATAAATCCTGGAAACCCTTCCCCTCAGATAGACGGCCCCATCCTGCTCCATTGCGCTTCTTACGAATTCCTCGTATCCCTTGCCGGTAGCCCTTATGTCAATGTAAAATACATAGCTCTGCGAATCCCTGACCTTGTGGGCAAATAATTTCGCGTGCTTGGCGGTGTACATGCAGCATACTTTCGAACAATAGGGGACGCCTTTTTCGGGGTCCCTCGAACCGACGCATTGAATAAAGACTATGGTCTGTGGCGTTTTCCCGTCCGAGGGCCTCCTGATGACGCCTTCGGTAGGTCCCGAGGCCGACAAAAGCCTTTCAAACTGGAGGCCCGAGACGACGTCTTTATATTTTCCGTAGCCGTATTCGCCGTATAAAGAGTTATCCATAAGGTCGTAACCGGTAGCCGCTATAATCGCCCCTACCTCTTCTTCTATAATCTCGTCCCGCAAACCGAAGTCTATGCACTTGGGGCCGCAGGCATCAAAACACTTCTGGCACTTTCCACCCTTTTTATAGTGGAGGCATGCCGAGCGGTCCAATACCGGAATAAGCGGAACGGCCTGGGGGAAGGGCACGTAAATCGCCGTCCTTTCCGACATGTCCGCGTTAAATTCGCTTTTGACGTTTTTATGCATAGGGCACGCGTTCCAGCATTCCCCGCAACCGGTGCAGTCCTTCTCGAGAACGCTCCTTGTCTTCTTTTTTATCTTTATCTTGAAATTCCCTATGTAGCCGGATATGTCCTCTATTTCAGAATACGTGTAAAGCTTTATGTTGGGATGCTGGCGCACCTCGACCATTTTGGGGGTCATTATGCAACTCGAGCAATCCAGCGTGGGGAAGGTCTCGTCAAGCTGTATCATCCTGCCGCCTATCGAAGGCTCTTTCTCCACGAGAATAACCTGGACGCCGCCGTTGGCGGTGTCGAGCGCCGCCTGTATGCCGGCTATACCGCCCCCTATTACAAGAGCCCTTTTCGTGAGGGGAACCTTGACGTCCTCTATCGGCCTGTCTTTCTTTACCTTTTCCACCATCATTTTCGTCAGGTCGATTGCCTTTTGGGTTGCCCTCTCCTTGTCTTCGTGCACCCATGAGACCTGTTCCCTTATATTGGCAATTTCTACAAAATAGGGGTTTAACCCCTCTTTTACGGCAGCCCTCCTGAATGTATTTTCATGCATATGGGGGGAGCACGCCGCAAGAACCAGGCCCGTTAGCTTCTGCTCCCGTATCATTTTCCTCAGGCTGTTTTGGCCCGGGTCGGAACACATGTATTTATAATCCACGGCGCAGACAACGCCGGGGATTTTACTTGCCTCCTCGGCTACTTTCGCAACATCGACGGTTCCGGCAATATTGGAGCCGCACCAGCATACAAAAACCCCTATTCTCGCCATAATATATTCACCTCGCCATATGCTACATCTATTTTCATGCTATTGACCCTCGTTAATCTTTTTAAGAACCTTGTCCGCCGCGACCATGTGCCCGTCAATGGCAAGGGCCTTCGGGGATATGCCGAAGGAAAGGCCTATGAGCTCGGTTATGAAGAGTACGGGAAGGCCTATCTTCTCCGCGTATTTCCTTTCTATCTCCCTTTGCCTGACATCAAGGTTCGAATGGCACAGGGGGCACGCGACGACCACGGCGTCCGCCCCGTGATTTTTGATATCATAAAGGACCTTGCCCGTCAGGGCCATTACGACATCCGGCTTGGAAAGCGAGTTTATCGCGCCGCAGCACTCCGTCTTGTAAGAATAGTCGACGGGCTGGGCCCCGGTAAGAGCTACAAGCTCGTCCATGGTAACCGGCTCCTCGGAGTCGTCGAAACGCATAATTTTTGGAGGCCTTACAAGAAGGCAGCCGTAATAGGACGCGACCTTTAAATTCTTCAGCTGCTTTTTGACCTTTGATTTTATCCTGTCTTTTCCCGCGACATTTATAAGAAACTCGAGCATGTTGTTTACTTCCATGCCGGCGCCATATGGCATCTCGAGGGAGTTTACAATCTTCTTTCTTAAAGCCTCGTCGGTTTTAAGCTCATGGCGGGCGGTTTTAAGCCTGTTGGAACAGGCAGCGCATGGAGCGACTATGGAATCATAACCCTCTTTTTCTGCAATGGCAAGATTTCTCGCGGGAAGGGCTATGGCAAGGTTATGGTTAATGCTGTGGGCGGTAGATGCCCCGCAGCAGTTCCAGTCGGGAATTTCTTTTATACCCATCCCCAGGACCTTAAGCATCTCCAGGAGGGATACCTCGTATTCAAAGGATGACCCCTTAAGAGAGCACCCCGGATAGTATCCTAATTTCATATATGCTAGCTCTCCTGTTATTCAAAATCCTTGAATATTTTTGCTATCCGGTTTAAGTTGGAGATTTTTACCCCGTGTATTTTAAGCTTTCCCTTCTCAAGCATTTTTGGAGCAAGGAACATGTCCTTGAAAAGATGCTTGGTTTTAAGATTGTATTTTCTGACAAGTTCAAACTCGGAAATCCTCCCGTTGGACTTTATGTTCTCAAGGAAAATCTTGTGAAATAGCTGGACCTCCCTTTCGGCCTTTGAGTTAATCCCCTTTTTCACCGCGATTTCCCTTAAAACGTCCATAATGCCGGTAACCTCAAATCCTTTGGGACAGCGGGTGGAGCAGGTAATACAGGACACGCACAACCATATTGTTTTAGAATTTAAAACCGTATCCGCCATGCCAAGTTCGGTCATTTTTATTATCTGGTTCGGGGTATAATCCATCTCAAAATTTACGGGACATCCGGCCGAACACTTTCCGCATTGATAACAATTGGAAAGCTTATCGTGGAGCATCGATTCCACGCCGGAAACAAAATCCCTTCTTTCATGTTCATTTATCGTCGTTTTCATTTTATTAAAATTTCCCTGTTTTTTGTAATATCGGTCTATTTATTATAGTTTATTTCCGATTTTTAGTCAATGAAATCCAGGGAGCCGATGGTAGATAGGTACGAACATACTTACCAGTTTTTAAAGATCATTAATAACAACGAAGGGGGTAATGCTATGTTCGTCCTTAAGAACATCAGGGTGGCCGCGGCCACC